>CAZCLS010000291.1:0-5784 GCA_964499565.1 uncultured bacterium | reverse complement strand
CCGGAGTACCGTGTGTACGGATACTTGAGTTAGAACTGCTGCCCCGCATAATCCGCATGAAAACCGACATATCAAACCAGGACGTTGAGGCAATTTCGAAAGTCAGGGAAGAAATCCGATATGTTATGGAAAACCTGAAGAAATAACAGTATGAAAAGCAGGGATATGCCGGGTGTTAACAAAATCTTAACACAGATACTGTATGCTAGTGTTCGAAAAAAAGAAATCCATGATGACACACACTGAAATACCTGGTAAACTGATTGCGGTGGAAGGCTTGGACGGATCAGGGAAATCTACCCAGATACACTTGGTGCACCAGTGGCTGAAAGGTCTGGGCTGCAAAGTATTTTTTTCGGAATGGAACTCCAGCGAGATAGTAAAAGGAGCGACAACGAAAGGCAAGAAAAAGCAGTTCCTGACGCCGACAACATTCAGTCTGATCCACGCCACGGATTTCGCGGACCGGTATGAGCGGCAGATTCTGCCGATGCTGAAGGGAGGGTTTATCGTGCTGTGCGACCGGTATATGTTCACGTCATTCGCTCGCGACAGGGTACGCGGCTGTGATCCGGACTGGCTGCGGCGCCTGTATGGATTCGCGCGCGAGCCGGATATAACATTTTATTTTCAACTCGAGTTAGCCGTTGCATTAGGTCGGATACTGGACGGGCGGCCCAAGCTTAAGTATTTTGAAGCGGGGATGGATATGGGCTATTCAACCGACATCCACGAAAGTTTCAGAATATTCCAGAGTGGGATTAAAGAGCAGTATGACGCCATGGCTGAGGAATTCAAGTTTGCGATTATACCCGCATCTAAAAAGATACCCGAGCAGCAGGAAAAGGTTCGGGCTTATATTCAAAAAAAGATCGACCTTTCACGCTATATGTTACGGACACACCGATGAAGGACATCTCAACCAGCAAATCGTGTTACGAAGCGGCGCCGCCCGGAGTCAGTCTGGAAAAGCTGCACGGATTTCTGATCGTAATAGAAGGACAGGATTCTTCCGGGCGAACGACCCAGGCCAATCTGCTGACGGAATGGCTGGAACAGAAAGGCTACGCTGTGGCACGGGCCGGGTTGAAGCGGTCAAAGTTAGTGGCGCCTGAACTCGACAAAGCGCAGCAAGGCAATGTGCTCAGTCCGCGCACGATGTCATTGTTCTATGCCACTGATTTTTATGATCAACTCGAAAATACGATAGTACCAGCACTTCAGGCGGGATACATCGTATTGGCCGACCGGTATGTTTACACGCTGATGGCGCGCGATCTGGCCCGCGGAGCGAACTTGAAGTGGGTAACGTCCCTGTATTCCCGGGCGATAGTGCCGGACGCGATATATTTTCTGGTATCATCTCCGGCCAACCTGGCGGAGCGGACGCTCAGCGCCAAACACAGCATGGATTACTGGGAATCGGGCATGGATATGGGAATCTCGCGTGACTGGTTTGAAAGTTTTGTAAAATATCAACGCCGGCTGCGCACGGAATATAACCGGCTCAAAGAAGCATTCGGGCTGGAAATGGTTAACGCGAACCGCAGTATCTCGGCGGTTCAAAAGGAATTACGCGCCAGAATTGCCATGGTGCTGAAGGAGTATAACCGCACATGACCCCACCCAAAAAAGGGCAGCGCAAACAGAAAGCTGTCAATGAACTCGCCAAGGAACTGCACGCGTTGAAAGACGATCTGCAGCGGTGCATTGAACAGTTTTCGATTGAAATCAACGCGCAGCTGGCGGACATGATAGACGCGCTGGCCGGCAAAGAAATGATTGACGGCAAGTCTCCGCATCTGCCGCGCTACACCGAGCTGCTTGAGCTAGTCAAAGATGTCAAGCGCCTTAAACGCAAACCTAAAAAAGGCCGGGTAAAAGACCTGGTCAATGCCAAAAAACTGATAACGCGCCTGCACGACAGCTTTATTCAGGTACGTTAATCCCTGAAGCGTGTTTGTTCACGGGTATGCAGTATACAACCACTATCATATCTTTGAAAGAATTCAGCAGCGCCCTCGTTAAGGCCGGCTGCTCTCTCCGGCGTAACGCTCTGTCAATCAGCAATGTTACCTGGTTTGATTCGCGCGGCGGAGCCTTGTATACAAAAAAGTACCGCCTGTTTAAAAAAGAAGCCGCCTGCCATGTGACCCGCAAGGGCATAAGCATAGATCCCGGTAAAGCTGGTAAAATCCTTAAAAAAATCCTCGGTTCAACCCCGCCGGTTGCCTGCCTGAGCGGGAAAGTTACCGAGCGTATTTACACGCTCAGCAGCAAGAACTATCCGCCTTTCGGCATTTCCTACCAGGCCTGGCGATTCAATGAACCGCTGGACCGCGGGCATTGCGCCACGGCAATCATATGCGCTCCGCTCGAGCCTGAGCATTCAGAGCAATTTAACGCCATACTAGGCACATTGACGGCCGTGTTTGGATTTCAGAAAAGTGGCGCTGACATTTTAGAATTAGGATTACAGTCTCTTGAGCTGCCTATGCCCGGTGTTCCAAAGCTGGCCGAATATATCGTATCCGTCGATGATTCGATTCTGTCCGCGGGACGCAAAATCCTGGCGTACCAGGCATGTAAGCTGCGCGCGAACAGGCAGGGAGCGCTGCATGATATCGACCCGGAATACGTGCACGACTTGCGCGTAGCGAGCCGCCGTGCTCGCTTCGCACTTAAAATTCTGAAACAGTATGCCGTTCCCGACGAGTGTGACAACCTGCGAAAAGAGTTGCGGAGATGCGCGTCTGTTCTGGGCCGGATGCGCGACATGGACGTGCTGGTGAACATGCTTGAGCTGGAAATAGACTCGGTTCACGCCGATGCCGAAGCCGCGCAACAGGTAACCGCGCATCTGGAGCAGACACGAAAGGCTCAACATACTGAATTAGTTGATCTTCTCCGTTCCGAGCTGTTTATCTCGCTGCCGGTTTCCATGGAAACATTTCCGCTCGAAACGCCTGACGGTACGCTGCCGGGAGTGTGTGAAACGGCTCCGGCAGTTGTTCAGGCGGCGATGGCAGCGCTGCTCAGCTGGTTACAGAACATGGCGGAACCGCCTTCCGCGACTGAGTTGCACCGAACCCGTATTTTGTTTAAGCGATTACGGTATACCTGCGAATATTTCAGTGATCCATATGGCAAGAAGATGAAAAAATTCATTCGTTCACTGGTTGCGTTCCAGGACTGTCTGGGAGCACATCAGGATGCCTGTGTCGCGATCGATATGCTGACACGGATGGCACACGAGTTGATTCCGCGGGCTGAACAGAATTTACCGCTGGCATTTTTATTCGGGGTGTTGATTGAGCGGCAAAATCAGAAAATACAGGACAGCCGTCTTGAATTCGCAGCGTTGCGCAAAAAACTGCCCCGGCTTATCGAGAAAATAACGGGCATGCTGAATATCCAGACCGAATCTGACGAACAGGATACGGCAAGCAGCACGAAACAGGAACAAGAGCGGGAACATGAGTAAACGAATTGCAGTCGTCGATGATGAACATGACATTCTTGAATTGGTTTCTCTGCATTTAACCAGGGCCGGATTCAAAGTCAGTGAATTTTCCGATGTAGCCTCATTACTGAAATATCTGGCCACGACGATTCCTGACCTGATCGTGCTGGACCTTATGCTGCCTGACGCAGACGGGTTGGATATCTGCAAGCAGCTCAGGAATGATGAACGCTTTGCCGCGGTGCCGATAATCATGCTGACCGCCAGAACGGAGGAGACCGACCGGATATTGGGATTGGAACTGGGAGCGGACGACTATGTTACCAAGCCGTTTTCTCCGCGGGAACTCGTGGCACGGGTAAAAGCGGTATTGCGGCGCGGCACACAGCCAGCTGAACAGGATACTATCCTGATTGGCGATGATATTGAAATCGATTGCAAAAAGTACCAGGTTACGGTTAAAGGCGAGCGGATAGAACTGACGTCCACCGAATTCAGAATCCTGCGATTGCTGTCCGAGCGCATCGGCTGGGTGTATACGCGCGACCGGATCCTGGACTATCTGTGGGGCAACGACAAAGTAGTGCTTGACCGGACGGTGGATGTGCATGTCAAACATTTACGCGAGAAGCTCGGTTCGGCGGGAGAGTATGTAAAAAATGTGCGTGGCGTAGGGTATAAACTGGAAATATGAAATCACCATTGTTTATAAAAATTTTCAGCGGGTACCTGGCAATTATCCTGGTTTTGTTTCTGCTTATTTCTCTGGTATCATTTGACCTGATTAAAACCCAATATTACCATCGGCTGTCAGGGATTTTAGATAATATCTGCCGGCTGCTTGAAGTCGAAATCTCTCCCTTAGTCTCCCAGGGTAGAACTGACCGGCTTTCAAATACCATTAAAAATCTGCGGGAACGAGCCGGTGTCCGCATTACCGTTATAGCTTCCGATGGCACGGTTTTAGCCGATTCGGACAATGATCCCGAACTGATGGAACGACATGATGATCGCCCAGAATTTATCATAGCGAGTACGAATGATGTTGGTGTTTCCGTGCGCTTCAGCCATACGCTGAATAAAGATATGATGTATGTTGCTCGCGCGGTGCGTGTCAACGGACAGATAGTCTATAGTCTGCGCGTCAGCCGGGCGGTCAATGATATCAGCCTGTTTCTGGGTCGGATGCGCATGGCTATTCTTAAAATAACAATTGTCCTGGTACTCCTGGCATTGATCGCGGCGTATATCGTGGCACGAATGCTGACCCGGCCGGTGTATGAACTGACCCGGACTGCCCAGCGAGTGGCGGGCGGCGACCTTGACGCGCGGGTATCATATCGCAACCGGGATGAGATCGGAGAGCTGGCGCGATACTTCAACATGATGGTAGATCGCAGCCGGGCTTTGATTGAAGAGTTATCTCGTCAGAAAGATGCCCTCAACCTGATTATAGCCAATTTAGATGAAGGCTTGATAGTGATAGACCGTGATAGTGTCATAGTGCTTGTCAATGACAGTTTTTTACGGCTGACAACTATTACCGTTACGCCGGGAAAGCCGTTCTGGGAATATATCCGCAATCCCGAGCTGCTCCGATTTATTGAAGAAGTAGTAAACCGGAAAAAGAATAACCGTGCTCAGTTGCTGATCGGTTCCCGCCATTTGGTATGCTTCGGCTTCGTGTCCCCGGAGGAAGACCAGATCGTGGTGACACTGCATGATGTAACCGACATCATGGCCATGACAAAAATGAAAAAAGATTTTGTTACAAACGTCTCGCATGAATTGCGCACGCCGTTGACATCGATCAAAGGATTTTGTGAAACGGCATTAGAAACCGCTGATAAGGAAACTGCGTATTATCTGAATATTATCGACCGCAACACCAACCGCTTGATTAACATAGTGCATGACCTGCTGCAATTATCTAAACTGGAAAAAGAAACGTCCGGGCTGGTATGCGAAGAAGTGGATGTATACCTGCTGTTAGACAATGTTCTCAAAATATTTGAACACCGGCTGCGGGAAAAAGATTTGACGGTCGAGTTTTCAGCGGAACATCATGATGTAACCATCGCCGGCGATTACTTCAAATTAGAGCAGGTTTTTATTAATCTGATCGATAACGCGATTAAATACTCGGAAAAGGGCCGGATTTCTGTTTCAATCCTGCCCGAGCAGGATTCGGTCGCGGTTATGATAGCGGACAACGGCATCGGCATACCCGAACAGGACCTGCCGCATATTTTCGAGCGGTTTTATGTCGTCGATAAATCGCGCTCGCGCCAGATGGGCGGTACCGGCCTGGGATTATCTAT
>CAZCLS010000290.1:0-5787 GCA_964499565.1 uncultured bacterium | reverse complement strand
ATCCAGAAAACCAGGGTTAGTTCCGGCACTTTGCTCAGCGCTTCGCTCGCTGTATATTTCGATTCAACATTCATTGCGTGCCTTTGTATATGTTGTGTGTTTCGCCTTGCTCAAGAGTATTAATCTCCCAGCCCGGCATAAAAAAAGCAGATTCCAAGGTCTGCGTGTAAATTATACATAACTTGTTAATCATTAACAAGCATGATATTAATCCTCTTTCAGCAGTCTGTTCTCTTCGGAGTCGGTATCGGGATTGGTGTGCGGTTTCCCAGAAGGGACCTAAGGGACGAAAGGGACCTAAGGGACGGATGAGCGATGTGAACGGGAGAAGGTAATGTGGAAGGTGTGCTTTTGTGGGTGTTTATTGTGCATTTTAGATTGCGGTATGAATCGGACATCGGACCGCAATGGTGGCCGGGGACGGCCCACCCTCCAGAGCTGTAAGATTCTGTGTAATTCCGTGTGTTCCGCGGGCCATTTTTTTAATCCCTGGCACCTTTTTTCTCTGCGCCTCAGCGTCTCCGCGGGAGGAAATATTTTTTATCTTTTTTTGATCAGGTTTGATCTGTTTGACTATCAGCTCAACAAGCCTGTTTCTGTCTCAGTGTTCTTTGTGGTAAAACTCAATATACAACGGTACGAAATAAATGGTTTTATATCCAGTCAAGTATCAATGGATGATCCTCTATAACTCCCGGGGGCGTATTTGTCCGATCCGACCGATCAGCCGCCGACAGACCAGTGGCCTTTGCCGTAGCAAACACACTACAGACCGACGCAATCTGCATTTTGTAGTGGAAGTGCTTTGCATATTCCGCTGAACCGTCTATATTGAATGAAAAAGCCTGTAAATAACACAATAAGCATTATGCCGATAATGGGAACGAAAATTGACCAGGATATTGAAATTGATATCAGGAACATAATGAACAGGGGCGAAAACCAATTAACCAAACCGATAATCTTGAGCTCTTTTATTTTGTCGTCATAACGAATCAGTCCATGCATAATGGGTGTATAATTAATCCTTTGAAGACTGAAAAAGACTTCACGAAACGCAATTTCATGCCGGTTTATCCGTTTGAACAGGAATGGAATATATTCATCCTGTGAAAATTGATTGTTCAATATATCTATAGACAATTCCGGCGGAGCTGAAAGGCGAACCGATTTCCAGTATATCGGAATTCCCCATGTGAAATAGAACGGCTGCCATGTTCCGCTGACAATGAGCTCCGCGATTGCAATCAATACTATAATCAGGAAAAAGATTACCATATTGTTTTTATTTTTTATCTTTCATCTTAAGCGATCGTTCGGTGACACGTTCCGCGTACCTTCGGAAGATGCCTGACCAGCATTTTTTTGTGGTTGCCTTCCTTTTTTCATAAACTTCGCAGCGGCCTTCAACACTCCCGCCACAAGCATAAATATGATACCAGTGACACTGGGCTCAATCCCTTCTGATCGGGGAACTGAGCCGTCAATTTTGTTCCAGCCGAAAATCAGAACGGACAAGCCACAGAAAAAGAATAGTCCGCCTGTGATTAGGAATCCGTTAAGAATTCTGTCGACGAACGTGGCTCCACCAACTTTTGTTTGATAGATTAAGCTGAGCATGTAGGCACCAAGCCCGAACAAAAAAGCTGCGAAAATGAGGTGTTGATATTTACCACTTGAGAAAGCTCTTGCGCCTAAAATGATACTTGCGAGTATCACGGCCAAGGATAGAACCGGGAAGAGGTTGCTTACTATCCAGCGTTCCCCCGCTGTATGCTGTTTTGAATCAACCATTCTTTTTTTATCCCAACAAGTTACTATGTTTATTAATCCACGGTTATCCCGTATATCACACAAAAATGCGTTATCAGTTTTGCCAACAAACAAAAATATCGTAGCATTTTCAGTGTGATAGTGCAATTATCTGTGGTTCACGCTAAAGTATTCCAAAGAAGACCCGGCGGCGTGTTTGTCCGATCCGTCCGATCCGTCTGATTCATCGTCGCCGGGAACAAAATATGCTCACTAGTCTGGTTTCCTGAATTCCTTCAGAAGCATGCGAAAGTCACATGGCGTCCCGTTGTGGTGATACTCATACTCGATAATACCGATGCCGGGAACGAAAACAACGCGCTGTACATCGGATAATGTGCGGTAGATAAGATTGTAGACAGTTCTTGTCGCCCAGGGTGAGACTCCCGTTATTCCCCGGATTCGATAATGCTGTTCTGATTCTACGTTCCATGAGTAGTTGCGATCCGATCGCGTCAGTTGCTCATATTCCCCGAACCGTTTGCCCGCCACCAGCGGACAGTCAAGGATCAATGATTTCTCGTTAACCAGGTTTAACAGGAAGTCATTCGGGTCAGCGAACCGGTCGACGGCCGTCGTTTCAAGCATGTGGTACTGCGATGCGGGAATGCAGACCAGGAGAATCTCATCCATGATATTCGTGCCACCCGACCAGACGTCCATTCCAAACGGGAATCCACGCAGCCGGGCTGCGGTGATGCCTGCTTTGGTGTAAGTATCAATAACTGCGCATATTGTTTCTGTGGTGTTGGTGACAACAATACCACCCTCCAGACACACTGTAGAATGCGTATCGTACATCCACTGAATCCCCGGGATCATGGGAAAGTACATCGGGTCGTCAGCGGAGATGATCACGTCCGCGCATCCTGATAAAAAGAGGCACTGCAGGAATGCAAAAACAATTTTTTTATGTTTCAATATCATTTTCTTATCCGTTAAAGCTGCTAATCCCCTGCGGTGCAGAAACAGCTCAATTGCCTACACACCATTTGCCCCCTATTTTATAAACCTCAAAGTCATCCCCTCCTATTCGATAATGGAGCCATTCCTTGTCCCATGCAATTTCCTTTGGTTTTTCTGACCTGGCTTTCTTGAGCGTCGTTAACATACGTTCGGCTTTAGTTTCTCTGAATTTCTTCAGTGTGACTTCCGCGTTCGTTTTGAATACATCGTATAGTTTTTGATCATTTGGCGCCAGTAAAAATAGTGCTTCCTTGTCTCTTCTCTTTTCAAGGTGCTCAATTGCAGTGTCAAAATATGCATTTACTTCCTTTAGTACGTCTTCATCGCTGGGCAGATTGTCCGGCAATGTCGTAATAAAGAATGTTTTGTCAAAATCCTTCACATACCACTGTCCCCCAGTCTTATAGAATGTGAATGATATGCTTTTATCGGTATATACCGCCTCGGTTTGGTCTGAGTTGATTTCGGGATTTACATTCTTGCCGTAATCCAGAAAACGTTTGATCCTTGATGCGCCCCGCAAACTGACAATCTTTATAATTTCTTGAGTCGATAATGTTGCATTCAACTGTCTCATCTCCGCCGGACTTACAAGCAGTGCTAAAGCCGCATCATATTTCTTGCGGCTGAGGGCACCGTAAGCCATGTTGCAGGTGTGAGGTACCTCAGATATGGTATGTATATCCTGTACAGCCAGACCTTTCCCGACTGTTCCAATGAATACAATGCTGCATATGATTGCTATTATGGCAAAACCTTTTTTCATATAAATTTTCCTCTTGTTTCTGTTTTCTGTTCTCAGCAAACCATTGTGCGAGTCATTTAAACATTATAATTAATTGCTGTTTATTGAATTACGCTCACCACCTAAACAATAATACGTCGAAACCCTGAGTCTGGTGTAGAGTTTCGATACCGATACCAATACCGAACACGAGTTTATTGTATCACATATACCTTCCGGCGGCGTGTTGGTCCAATCCGACCAATCCGACCGATCCGACCGAATAGCAGCCGCCGGAAATAGTATTCATTTTTCGAAAGTCCCTGATACTAATACAGATTTATTATATTTTACTTTTTTCTCTCATCGGTATTACACGTGCAACAACAGCGGAAACAAATGCATCGCATAGTTCATCCGGGTTAATATAGTCCCACTTCTCAAAGCTGATATCATCTATCTCCGCGCCATCATTATAAATATAATACCGCAGTTCTGTATTCCCCAGCAGACCGGTAATGTAAATCTCGTCCGAACCACATACTTCCCGGTTCCGGATTTTAACGTTAATTTTCTCCAGTTCTGCCAAAAGCCGCGACTCGCATAATTCCTGGAAACAGCTCAGATTGCCGTTGTTGCCGACATCCATGCCGTTCCAGGATTGCTTATGCTCTTGGTGCCATTTTCTGTTCTCTGTATACCATTTTACGAGCAGTTTAAACATTATAGTTCACAATTATTCCTTATATCGGACCCAACTCGCCAGCCCGGCATTAACCAGCCAAAACAACCATCCATTATACAATACCTGCCAATATTCTGCCAACCGATAGTAATACCATGCATCGAAATGTTCAAAAATGTCTCTCACAGAGGCACGGAGGCACAGAGGTATTCTTCGAGATTTTCATTGTTGGTTCGTGCAATCCCGTTCTTCATGAGCCCCTAGCAAAAATCCAGACATCCCAACCCTAAAACCTGATGCATATGCTTCTCACCCATTCTCCGTGCCTCTGTGCCTCTGTGAGAGTATATTTTCTTTTCAGAACACACAAATATGCTGCATCATTAGTACCAATGAATAGAAAATCGTAGCATTTTCAGTGTGATAGTGCAAGCATTTATTTCGCTGGTATATAACAGCAGACAGCCAGAATTTGGTCTTGCAGCTCCGATTAATTCGAACCGGCATATTGTCAATGTATTGTCAACTTGATAGATTATTGTTTGTCAACCCTGCTTCGGTTTTAACATGGTTGATCATTGCTCGGACTACCTCACATGTATTTTCCGCAACGATAGTGATCTCCGGATTTTTGTTTTGGAAAACGCGGAATATCTCGTCTGCAAAACCCTGGCCGATACTTTTCACTTTGTCGAAATTGAGAATGATCTCCCGGAATCGGTCAAGCCGATGAAGTAATCTGCGCGCTTCCGACCGGGAAACATATTGTGTCTTATCAGTATAAAACAAGTTCACTCTTACCGTTGTTTTTGAAAAAGAGTAATCAAACTGTTCTCCCGCATAGCGGTCAAATATCCGGCTTAATTGTCTTTTGGAGTTGAGACTGATGTGCATTACCACAGACGTTCCTTTCAGAAAAGGAACTTCCCGCACAATAGTGTCCCTGGCGATAGTATCGATACAGAGTGATATTTTATGACTTGCGATCGTGGTTTTATCGACACTTTTGGTCGTAAAATATATTCCCTCGCCGGCATGTTTTTCTGGTGCTGTAGAAGCTTTACCTTTGAGTAATTCCTGAAGAGCGGCATACTCGTCCGGCAAGCCGAACGATTTCCTGATATTTTCGAATATGCCAATCCCGGCGTCTTTGATCTTGAAACTGACAGAATACGAATCTTCATCGACGAGTATCCTGATTTTTTCCGACCTTGCATGATCAATGGCATTATTCAGAATTTCAGTAAAGGCATATTCAAGGATATCCAGAACATTACTTTTCAGGACAGCCGGCAGGTTTTTCTGTAAACTGATTCTGTTCCAGACTTCATCTTCATTACATCCGGCAGAAGCAAGTGCGCGGTTAACATGAATCGTATGATCGGTTTTGTCTGAAAACGGGATATATCTAACCCCTCGCGTCACGCCCTCTTTGGCTATTTTTTCGGCTAGAACAAGTTGTTTGACATGTTTATTAACAGCCTGACGCGACAAACCGGTCTGTTCGACAATTTCTTGTGCCGTAACAGACGATTTCCTGTTAATCTCATCAAGAATCAGTTTTTTAACATCCATAATCACTATTATACATCATTGTCAA
>CAZCLS010000289.1:0-5803 GCA_964499565.1 uncultured bacterium | reverse complement strand
AAGCAGCCAGGATATCAAGGTTTTCAACCAGGTCGGGGCAGCCGACCATATATTTTCCCTGAGACAATTCAACGCAGGATTGCAGGATTGATTCAGTAATTTTCCACCATGTATTTGACTTGTCAAATCTGACTGTCGGCAGGCATTCCGGTTCGGGGCAGGAATCGATACAGGGATCGAACCAGACCGTTTCGTTAGAAAAGCGGGGTTCGCTTCCGCAGAAAAGGGCCAGGGAACCAGGGCCGATATCGGTAATTGAGATCGGCAGCGTGTCAGCGGGGAAAGCCTGGCGGGACAATGCGAAATGATTTCGTGCTGCGCGCTGTTCAGCATTAGTGAAGGCATCATGCAACGAAGTGGCGGAAGCAGGTTTTTCAACGAGTTCATGCGGCGTATCAACGGGCAGTGAAACACCATTGATAGTAATAACTAAACCCTGGTGGTTCCACCAGTCAATAAAATGCTGACGTGTTTCCGGCCAGTTTTGTTTCCAATTCATTTCGTCTTCCTCCCCGAAACAGGCAGATCATGAATCCAGACACGCATCTCTCCCGGTGCGCGGTTGGCCCATAAGTAGAAGGGGACTGCCGTGATAGTCACCGGGATCAAGGGCGTACCGGCGGGACGATAGAGTTCGGTGTTCCAATCCTTCCGTGAGCGTTTCATTGCTTTAGCGGAAATTACCACTGGATTTCCAGGCAGCCGTGAATCACGCCGGACTGGCAGCCTGGCATTGCGGGGCAGAACGATATCAGCCAGATCCGGACCATTATCAACCTGTTCGAGACAGTATACGACCGGGCCGCGCTGTAAGGCAATGCATCCCGCGGTTTGGCGAGCGGCCGGATGAGCTTCAATACGTTCGACCGGCATTGCCAGGTCGAGTTCAACCGTATCATCCGGAGTCCATTCACGTTTGATGCAGGCATAGCCTTTGCGCAAGATTTTCGTGGTAGAAATCGCCGTGCCGTTTACCTTCAGGGTTGCCTGGGTACACCAGCCGGGAATCCGTAGAGCGAGAGTCCATGATGCCTGCCGTTCCGGTTGAATGGTAATTCGAATTCGCCCATTCCAGGGATAATCGGTTTTCTGTGTCAATACAACATCCTGCCCGGCAACCATCACACGTGCTGTGCTGGAAGCATATTGATGCACATACACGGTGTTTCTCGCCCGGGAATAGAGCAGTGTGGGCAATTGAGCAATCAAGCGAGCGACGTTGGGCGGGCAGCAGGGACAGTCAAACCATTCACTGCGCCGGTAATGATAGCCTTCTCCGGCATATTTCCCGTCACCATCGAAGCCGGGATGCGCAGCCAGGGGATTCCCATAGAAAAAAGATTTACCGTCGGCTGAGACGCCGCTGAGAATATGATTATACAACGCACGCTCGACGATGTCGGCGTACTGGCTGTTTTTTTCGGCCTGCAGCAGGCGCTGGGCCCAGAAGAGCAGGCCGATGGCGGCGCAGGTTTCCAGGTAAGCGCCTTCGCCGGGCAGATCGTAATCGGCGGTAAAGCCTTCATTAGCCCGCAGGGGCCCTACACCGCCGGTGACAGCCATGCGCCTGAGCGTTGCGCTGCGCCACAGACGCTTGGAAGCATTCATCAGACTTTTGTCATTTGTCAGTATTGCCACATCGGTCATGGCGCAGTACATGTACGTAGCCCGGACAGCATGACCGACCGCGTCTTTTTGTTCGCGTACGGGCAGGTGGGACTGGTTGTACTGGTAGGTTTTAAAATAGAAGTCCTCAGGCTTCTCTCCGCGGGCGCGGGCTTCACTATCAAAGATATGCGGTTGATGTCCGCGTTCATCAAGAAAATATTTTGCCAGGTCCAGATAGTGCTGCGCGCCGGTAACCCGGTAGAGTTTCACCAGTGCCAGCTCGATTTCCTGGTGGCCGGGGTAGCCGTGAATCTGATCTTTATTCGGACCGAACACTGAAGCGATATAGTCGGCACTGCGGCAGACCATGTCCAAAAAATCATGGTTGCCGGTGGCTTCATAGGATGCCACAGCCGCTTCGATCAGATGGCCCTGGCCGTAGAGGCGGTGAGAATCACGCAGATTAGTCCAGCGTTCTTCAGGCTTTTGTTGTCCGATAAATCCATCTTTTGCCTGCTCCTTTTTTATCGCGGCAACCGCAGCTTCTAACGCTCGCGCGGCAGCACGATCGGAACAGGTTGCCAGGTTATACGCAGTAGCTTCAAGCCATTTGGCATTAGGAAACGGATTCCCTTTGTAGTGTTTGTACATTACCGGCAACGTAACAGAGCGGTTGGCCTCCATTTTTTCATGCCAGAAACCGCCTGTTACAGAAGCATCCCGGAGTGAAACTGGTGTCAGAGGATAGTCGAATCGTGTGGTCATGATTCAGCCTGCGGTTAACGTGTTATAACGTGGTAAGCAGTTACGATTATTACAGGAAACGTGGATTATCGACATTACCAACCGGCCGGCAGTTTTTCGGATTATCAAGGTCTGCGCGGCATTCGTCCAGATACGTGTTCAGCCGTTTTACAATTTCGGGATGTTTCGCGGCGACATTTTCCTGTTCAGCTATATCGTTCTCCAAGTCATAAAGCTCGCCATTGGTAAACAGTTTCCATTTGCCGGAGCGAACAGCCTTCAGTGTATCGTGCACATAATAGAAAAAGGCTTTATGCGGAGTTGCGGCATTTTTCCGGGCGAGTAACAAGGCTGAAATGTCTTTGCCGTCAATAACGCGGTTCCGGGGAACAATGCCGCCGCTCATCGCGGCGAAAGTCGGCAGAAGGTCCATGGCGGTGCAGAGTTCGTCACTGACCGCACCGGCGGGGATGGTTTTCGGCCACCAGGCAATGGTCGGTTCGCGCATGCCGCCTTCATACGGCGACCCTTTGCCGGCGCGCAAGGGGCCGTTGGAGGAGATGGAGGTCCCACCGTTGTCGGATGTGAAAAACACTAAGGTGTCTTCGGCCAGCCCGAGTTCCCGAATCGTGTTCAGGACCTGACCGACAGACCAGTCAACCTCTTCGATCACAGCCTTGAGGGAATTGCCGTCCGCCCGGTCCATGAACTCTTTTCGTGCCTGGCGAGGATAGTGGATAAATGAATGCGGCAGGTAGACGAAGAATGGTTGGTCACGATTTTTGCGGATAAAGGCGGTCGCGGCGTCGGTGAAACGCTTGCAGAGCTGGGCCTGGTCATCCATATCCTCCACGCGGTCGATGACAGTGGTATTATGCAGCACGGGAATGGGAGGCCCGAGATTTTTCCACATGTCGTTTGAAAAGGGAATGCCGAAAAAGGTATCGAATCCGTGGTTAGTCGGCAGGAAAACCGGCTGGTCACCAAGGTGCCATTTGCCGAAACAGCCGCTTACATACCCCGCGTCTTTGAGCACGCTGGCAATGGTTTTTTCGCTGGGATTGAGCCCATAATGCGCTTTGGGGAACAACACGACGCGTCCTTGTGAGTCGGTAGCGAGTCCCACCCGTTTCGGATAACATCCAGTCATCAGTGCGGCCCGGGACGGAGTACAGCACGGCGCGGCGACATAGAACGATGTCAACCTGATACCTTCAGATGCCATGCGGTTCAGGTGGGGCGTTTCATTGGTTTTCGAGCCGAAAGGCTCGATGTCTCCGTACCCCATGTCGTCAATAAAGATTACGACAAAATTCGGTTTTCTTTTCACGTTTGCCGGTTTTCTTTTCATGTTCTCCACCTGTGCCAGGGTCGATCGGGTGCCCAGCCAACAGCTCAACGCTCCAGTACCAAGAATGAAATTTCTTCTATTCATAGGAATGCTCGCTTTTCGATGTTACGTACATATTCTATCGTGTTTGCAGCTGAAATTGAGCGGTTCTCAATCCTTTCGCTGAAAACGTCATGGTAATCAAACCTGCTATTCGCCCGGCACGCGCGACTGCCAGGCCGCGGCCCTGAAACATCGTGCGGTCGGGTTCCTGGAAAATCTCAACAGAGACCGGTTTGGCACTGCCTAATGCTGCCAGTGAGTCGCCATCAAGCAGGGTTTTTCACCCGGCGTGTCGACCTGATAGAAGACAGTATAGATTGACCCATCTTCAAGCTGAACGGAGGCGGGGTAGCCAAGATCGCCGTTTGGGGCTTTGGAAATGCACATTCCAGTGTCGACATCCCAGGTCATACCCGCATCCCGGCTGAGGCAGGCCCATATGCCTTGTTTATCTATCCGCAATCCGTACACAACCACGATCCAGCCATTTTGTAATGCAACCATGTGGGGCGGATAACCAAGCATGCCGGTTTTTACCGCTTCGCACCAGGTACGACCGCCATCGCTGCTGGTGCTCTGCCACAGATACCGTTTGCTGATGTCAGGGTGCTGGTGCCGCATCAGGGCAATCAATCGATTGGATTCATATTCAAGAATATTCACCTCGCCGAAGCCGCCTTCAATAGTGGGGTGCGGCATCTTCGTCAATATGTGCCACGTGAGACCGTCATCACACGATTCGACGACGGTCAACGCTTCACCCCTCTGGTTGAGTGGATGCCCGGCCATCAGGATTCGACCGTCAGCAAGCTGGGTCGCGCCATGCGAACAACTGACAATCGTGTTGCTGTATCCTTCCCAGGTATGTCCGTTAGTGACAGAACGTCTGACCCATGGCCCCAGCCACTGCTTGCGTATGGCAGCGTCAAGTTTCCCGGAGTGACGCCGCCAGGAATCATAGGTTTGCTTTGAGTACAAACTGCATGGCCATTGATCGAAACCGACGTCCGAGAAATGAAATACCAGCAATGTTCCATCCTGTGTTTCTACAATGCCGGCATCCCGATCGTCCAGGGGGGTGTTGCTGACCGTCGATACAGAACTCCAGGACTCGCCATTATCCTGACTGCGAATCATCTGCGTCTTGCCCCAGGGGCACACGTGGCCTTCCCGGTCTCCGGAGAAGACAACCAGAAGTTCATTCATGCGGGTCCGAATAATCGTTGGCCAGCCGATATAGCGGTCTGGTTGCTTGCAGATAACCTTTGTTGAAATGATTGTTGCTGAAGTCTTCATAATCATTACACAATCTTCTACTGATGTTTACCCGTCTATTTTACTTCTGGCGCCAGCACCACGCGGCATCCGAGCACGATCAGGTAGTCGGTGTCGGGCTTGAAACTGTAACGCGCAGCCGAGCGCAGGAAGGGGTGGATGCCTTCCTTGAACCACGTTTCGTCATCGACGAACCATGGCGCGCAACTACCGCCGCGAACGACTTTCTCTTTACCCGTCGCTGGACCGACCGGGTCGGTCTGCAGTGAAGTTGCCGAAACAGCCTGAGTCCCTGCCTCATAGGGACTATACCAATCCAGGCACCACTCCCAGACATTTCCATGCATGTCATAGAGCCCCCAGGGATTGGGTTTGCGATTACTTTTAGTGTCGCCGACCCCGAACGTATAGTATCCGCCGTCGCCGGCATAGGTATGCTGTTTGAGGACAGCGGCAGAGTTATAATCCCCGGTAAAACTGTAGGGACCGCTGGTGCCGGCGCGGCAGGCATACTCCCACTCCGCCTCAGTCGGCAGGCGATAGGCATATCCTTCGGGCAGACGCCCGGCCTGCCGCTCTATCGCGGTCAGCTTCTTGCAGAATTCCATAGCGCGGTCCCAACTGATTGTATCCATGGGATAGGTCCAACACACGGGACTGGCCAGAACCCCTTTTGGGGGAGGGGGAAAGCGGTAGGTATAGGCCGCGCCATCGTGCAGCGGGCCACGGAAGCACGTCCAGCTTTCATAGTCATAGTTCTCAGGCATCATCAGTTTATAAAAC
>CAZCLS010000288.1:4016-5833 GCA_964499565.1 uncultured bacterium | reverse complement strand
GCACGATCGCGGCCGCCTGGATGACCTGGGATGACCTGCAGCACGATCGCGGCCGCCTGGATGACCTGGGATGACCTGCAGCACGATCGCGGCCGGCCTGGATGACCGGCAAAAAAAACGGGCCGGGAAAATATCACCGGCCCGTATATCCTCAATTATTTTTTATTCTTTTAATGTTCAACTATTGCGATTTTCAGCGGTTCGGATGTTTTGCAATAATTGCACCCTTCACATTTACCCCGGCACATTACCCACCCGCGCGGGACTTTTTGACCTTTTTTGAAAAGCTTGAAAATTTTTCCCTTGATCGTAAACCCTGAGCCATTTACAACCGCGGTTTTAACATTATTTTCAATGAATGGCTTTAGCTGTTTGGTTGCCGTATATGTGTATACAGTCACCCCGGCCGGCTGCAGCAATTGCGCGATTTTTTCAAGCTTTAAAACGTCGTTTTCCGTTTTCATGTCCCCGGCTTCATTAAATCTCAATTCGTTGATTTTTTTGCCCCGGCCCCGGCCTATTTTCTCAATAGTCAATTCCGCGAATAATTCCGCGGTTATTGATTCCCAGTAGGCACCTTGTAAACGGTGGAAATTTAAACAGTCTTTTTTGTATACTGTTTCATCTCTTAGAGCGTAGCATTTCGCCCCGGCTTGACACCTGCCCCGGTTCGGACAGTCGGTGGCGCTCCCCATATTAAACACCATACAATTATTACCTATTTTTAAATTTCCGTTTTTTGTTAACGCGGTAAAAAATGAGTATGTTTTAACCGCGGCTGTCATGATTTTTTTTGTGTCCATTTATTCACCTGGTAGAGCGTGAAAAAATAACTGAAGATACAAAGCACACAACAATATAAAAAATCAATGCTTCATTGCTGATGTTTTGATTATACTTCATTATAAAAAAAACTGCTGCGAACAAGGCAGCGAGACAGTACAATAAATTATTTTTCATATTGCCCCCGTTTTTTATCGAGAAATATTTTCATTTCTGATACATCGTTAGTTATTATTGGTATTGATCCGCTGCTGTTGATGATAATAAATTGCAGCGTGTTACACCTGTCGATCCATAAAGATTGACCGGTTTTTAACTTGCGCGAATGTACATAATCATTATGCTTTATCCATTTCCCGGTTAAAGCTGTATGATTTTTGATTATTTTTGGTATTGTGCTCATTACCGTGTATCCTCTTTTTTTAGTTAAAAAAATGGTTGTTTGAGTTATTCGCAAAAACACATTTCGCATTTTATTATTTTCAGTAAATAGATCGGCGTTAATTGTTCCCAGTTTGGCATATTTTCCGAAATGTTACTATCAAAAAAATATCCATCATTGGCCCCGGTTCCATAATTAAAGCAGTCTATACCCACATAACCTAGTCCATAATTGATTGACAATACATATATAACATCATTTTCAATATATACATGTATTGTGTCACTATACCCGGCATTCAGTGTACATACATGATTACTATATTTTGTTTTATAGTGCAGCTGTAAATCAGGATGATATTTCACTATTATGTACTTTGTAAATGTTCTCATATTTTCACCTTTTATTGTTGGTTATATACTGTAAATACGCGTACAGTATAGCATACAAAACAGTAAATGTCAATAGTAATGCGATATAATACCGCGGCCGGCCTGGTTGCCCTGGAGCGCGTACGATCGCGGCCGGCCTGGTTGCCCTGGAGCGCGTACGATCGCGGCCGGCCTGGTTGCCCTGGAGCGCGTACGATCGCGGCCGGCCTGGTTGCCCTGGAGCGCGTACGATCGCGGCCGGCCTGGTTGCCCTGGAGCGC
>CAZCLS010000288.1:0-3916 GCA_964499565.1 uncultured bacterium | reverse complement strand
CGCGTACGATCGCGGCCGGCCTGGTTGCCCTGGAGCGCGTACGATCGCGGCCGGCTTGGTTAAACTCATGAAGCGCGGCCCCTGTTCTATTGCTGACTATTTATATATCTTTTATGGTACTGTTTGTTGGTCTTTTTTTTGCTATAACGCATAATGCAACATTATGCGATAAAATACTTGTAAAGCACACAAAAGCAGCAACATAGAAGCGTATACCCCTGGCCTTCTATGCGGCCCCGGTCCGGTTTTGGCGCAACACCCCACCAGGTCAGTCATTGTCACGACTATGTTTTTACACAATGATTATATTGTTATGTGTCCATAAACCTATAGGCTATCCCCTGGCCTTGAAACCACACTTGAAAATGCCATAAATACATGCTATACTGTTAGCATGAATACATTATTAGACAAAAAAGGATTGCTGGTGGTTATGCGGTATAAAAAGCACACTTCACCGGCTCAAAAAGTAGCGGTAGCACGCAAGCTTCATGGTTACAAAGACTACTCTTTTCACATGACGCATGTGTACCAACGAACGGGAGCTTTTGACAAAGTCCCCCATATAGCTCTGTCGCCAGGAATATACATAATCAGACCTGAGGATCTGAAAGTATTCCAACCTTTCAAAAAGTTTGCGAGGGTTGAGTCCCGCGAGATAGTATTGACTGCAGCCGACGTGAAGGCTTTGAAAAAAACAGGTGACGGGGATGAGAATTGATACTTATTCACAGAATCAGATGATGCTGCTTCCAGCCGACCTGGGTGAAATGATAGTGCCGGACCACGCCGTCAGATTTGTGTCAACGGTGATGGATGCATTTTTCGCTGAGGACATTTCCGACATCACGGCGGGACGAACGTCGTATAACCGCTCGATGATGTGCAAGCTGGTTGTATGGTCATACCTGAACGAAGTGTATTCTGTCAGGAAGATCGAGGACCTGGCCGGCACGAATGTCATGTACATGTGGTTGACCGCTAACACGAAGCCAGATTTTCGCACGATTAACCTATTCAGGAATCGAGAAGAGGATCTCCTGCGATGTTGCATAGCCGCATTGCATTATTGTGCGTCTGAGGGCAAAGTAGTTCGCCTGATGAACGAACGCATTGCCAGGTTTACCGGCAATGAAGAAGATGACATGGCGGAAGCGGAGTTGTTCGCTAAACGGATACTGATAAAGTCTCGTCACGCAGACCAGGACAAAAGACCGAAGGTACACGTCGGGATATTCGATCCGCTCCGCATTATGTCGATTATTCCGCGAAGCAGATAAATATGGGCGGTCAACCGATCCTTCCTACCAATTCTTTCGTAAAATACACGTCGGTTGACCGTTCTTTATTTATTGTGATGGTTGACAATGTAGCGTCAGTGGTTTATTTTAGCCGTTTCCGTGCCATGTCGTGTGTCCGCTTTGTGTCCACTATATGGCATTTTATTCCACTTTATTCCACTTTTGACGCAAAAAGCAAGAAGCCCCCGGGGTTTCCAGGGGCTTCTTAACTGCCTTGTTATAGGCACTTTATGGCGGAGAGGGAGGGATTCGAACCCTCGGAACGTTTGCACGTTCACCGGTTTTCGAAACCGGCCCGTTCGACCACTCCGGCACCTCTCCGTTAATACAGGCAGGATAGTGATCAAGTGTAGTAAAGTACGAAATAATACCAAATTATATGAGAAATTGTCAAAGATATGTCCATTCATGCCTGTTTTATGGTATTCCCTGAAATTATTGTTGACACATGCAACAACTCTGCGTATAATCTTGTTTTGTATTACCAATAAAATTATATGAATGAAAAAACCGAAAATAAGATTATAGAGACTGAAGGTTCCAGCATTCTTTCGCTGCTGAAATTGCTTCTGCGCTATAAACTTACTATTTTTTTTGGTGTGCTGGGGCTTATAGGAGTAAATGTGCTCCAGCTTTCAGTGCCGAAAATCATACAGTATGCCATCAACAACCTGGCGGCAGGCACGCAGGGAATGTCATTCCTGTTACTTGCGGCGGGATTGATCGTCCTGGCCGCGGTAGGAGTGGTCGGGTGCCGGTTTGTCTGGCGCTATTTCCTGGTCGGGGCTGGCATGCGCATCGACCGCGACCTGCGGCAGGTACTGTATGACCATCTTCAGAAATTGCCGCCGGAGTATTATGACCGCCAGAAAGTCGGTGATATCACCGCGCATGCCACGAACGATGTAAACGCGATCAGGCGCTCGATATCGTTCGGAACGCTTTCCGCGATTGACGCGGTATTCATGGGCATTGGGGCATTCACATTGATGTTGACAACCAACGTCCAGATTACGCTGTTAACGCTGCTGCCGTTGCCGCCCCTGGCGTTGATAGTACGGTATTTCGGCCGCATCATCCATCGGCGCTATAAACATGTTCAGGAATCATTTTCGGGCATGACCGAAACGGCGCAGGAAACGATATCAGGTATCCGGGTGATCAAAGGATATGGTGACCAGCAGTCAACTTATACGCAATTCGCGGAGCGGTCGGACCGGTATGTACAGGAAAACATACGACTGGTGAAAGTTTCAGCGGTAATGGACCCGTTGATCGTGGCGCTGGTATTCAGCAGCATGGCCATGCTGCTGGCCGTAGGTGGAGCGAAGATTATCTCCGGTTCACTCCGGATCGGTGATTTTGTAGCGATGCAGATGCTGCTGGGTATGTTAACCTGGCCGATGATTGCGATCGGTGTGGTCGTGAATCTTTTGGAACGCGGGGCAGCCAGCATGGGCAGGATTCAGGCTATACTGAACACAGAACCGGCCTTGCAGGATGGTCCGGTGGACGTTACACCCGCTCCGCATATAGCCGTAAAAAACCTGGCATACACATATCCGGAAACTAATGCGGAAGTACTGCGGGATATATCGTTTGAGCTTAAGCCGAATACAACACTCGGCATAGTCGGCCTGACCGGCAGTGGCAAAACGACCCTGGTTGAGTTGTGCATGCGGCTGTACGATCCGCCCGCGGGAACGATATATCTGGATGGCACGGATGTGCGTGATTTAAAACTTGACACGGTACATGATCTGTTTGGGTATGTACCGCAGGAACCGTTTTTATTCGCGATGACGATAGCGCAGAACATTCGTTTTGGCAATCCTGAGCTGACTGACGAAGAAGTCAGAGAGATTGCGCGTATAGCGAGTATACACGATGAAATAATGGGATTTCCGGATGGGTATGATACCTTAGTCGGGGAGCGGGGTGTAACGTTGTCGGGCGGGCAGAAGCAGCGCGTGGCGATAGCGCGGGCTTTAGCGACGCGGCCCAGGATATTGGTATTAGACGACGCTCTATCCGCGGTAGACGCGGAAACGGAAACGAAAATCCTGACAAATCTGTCCAAAGTCATAGAAGACAACACCAATATCATCATAGCCCACCGGGTCAGCGCGGTAAAGAACGCGGACACGATCATAGTACTTGAAAACGGGCGTATGACCGATCAGGGCACTCATTTTGACCTGATACAACGCAGTTATTATTATACGGAATTGTATAATCTGCAGAAGCTGGAAGAAGAACATTTGCATGACAAAGATACCAGGGACGATACGGCATGAGAGGACGGGATTACGACACGGAAGATTTCAACCTTAAAGGCTATGACTGGAGTTATATCCGCCGGCTGCTGGGGTATGCCTGGCCGCATCGGTTGATGATACTAGTGGCATTGGGTTTGATGCTGGTTACGACTGCCGCACAGCTTGCCGTGCCCTACATTTTCAAAATGGGCATAGACAATTACATAATTAAGATTTACGAAGTATACAGCTGTGGCGAGGAAACGGTAATTAGTCTGACCAACATTCCCGGAACGGCGAACAGTATTGTGCGGCTGGATGGCACGCATGTTGCGATAGCTCAGAAAGCGCTCAAGA
>CAZCLS010000287.1:0-5860 GCA_964499565.1 uncultured bacterium | reverse complement strand
CAATTAAATTGCCGATGAATCCCTGCGCTTCAAGTTCCAATTGTTTCTTCAGCCACCCCTGCGGTTTGATTGACCCGAAGGGCAGTTGTATCAGCGGACTCGGCAGCATCGGTTCGCGGTTGGCATTGTAATATTCATTACGCTTCTGCCCCGTGTCCGGCGTGTCCATAACGTTTACCGTCAACGGCCCGGCCAGCACGGCGCCGGCGGTTCCTACCAAAAGCATGCTCAGAAATATCCTGCTATATCTTTGTGTCATTTTCATCTATTACTCCTTTTTGTTGTAATGTTCATGTATTCACGTTCAATTTCCGGTCTGCGGTTTGACCAGTATCTTTATCAGGTTGACTGAATAGGGCGGTATGGTAATACTGAACTGCTTCGCGCAGCCCTTCAACACCTCTTCCCGCGGCACGATCTTGCGCGGCTCTTCCAGCGTGTTCTGGTCGTAAACACTGCCAGATGTTATCACTATGTGTTTGCCGACAGCGGCTACCTGGGCCGCGCCTTCCAGGTTGATGCGCGTTTTCACCGGTGTGCCGTGATAGTTCGTCGCTTTCAAAACCACGCTCTTGTCTTTTCGGTCATATCCCGCCGTAGCAAAGAACGATGGCATATATTCCATTCTCGCGGTCGAAACGCGATTGCCGTCAAGATACATGACCGCCCGGTCTTTCTCAATAACCAGGCTGACATCATACCAGCGCCCGGTCTCGATCGATCCCGGAGTCGTGCGACCGCCCCGGAACGAACAGCCGTCAGCTTCTCCCCGATTCTGAATACCGTAGAATGAATTGCCGTTCCCACCGTAATTACAGAACAGGAACTGCTCCTCTCCGCCGGCATTGAACAACAGCAGAAATCCTTCCCGGCCGTCTACACGTTTAGCTTTCAGAGTAATCTTTCCTATGCTAACCTCCGGCTTTTTCAGCAGCAGAACAGCCGGGCCTTTGTCCGTGCCGGTCTGACGCAGGACACCATCGCGCACGCTCCAACGGCCTCTGCCGGGGGTTTCCCAGTTGTCCAGATTTTTGAACTCATCGCTGTAGATTTCCTTACCCTTATCATCATAAATCTTCAGGTCTTTGAACTCATTGTGTGTATTCCATGAACCGAGTCCGATGCGCCCGGACATCATTGGCTTCTCAGCGTCCGGTTGCGGTTCTACGATCGTTGTTGTCGCCAGGTTCACATCCGGACGGTTCGCATTGAAAACCTTCTGCACATAATACGACGCGTGCGCGAAACTGCGCGACGAATCAAATTCGATCAGATTCACTCCCCAGTTAGGTGCGTTGACATTTTTCAATAGCGGCGCGTAACTCGCCATTGTTACCAGGTCTCCGTTCCGTTCCATCATCATCAGGTAAAGCGAGTCATCCATCCCGGCCAGGAAATCGCCACCGGCATGATGAGATGCATATTCGCCCACATACACCTTCCAGGGCGTTCGTTTATACTTATCGAAATAATCGAAATTTGTCCGTACCCAGCCCGATCCTTTATAGGCATGCTCATCGACTATGTCGATGTTCTCATCCCCTGCCCGTTCAATAGCGCCCCGGTTCAGTCCGCTGAAAAACATCGACATGACAACAATCATGTCCGGATACTTCTTTTTGATCGCGTCCCGGAATGCAACATAATAGTCGCCATACAACGCGGGAGGATGCTCATTGCCAATCTCGACATACTTTAATGAAAACGGCTCCGGATGCCCGTTCTTCGCCCGAACGGCTCCCCACGTTGAGGTTACCGGACCGAGTGCGTATTCGATCGCGTCCAGCGTACGCTGAATTACTGGTTCGATATCGTCTAGGGGCCAGTTGTTTTCAGGATGAACAGTCATCCCGGCAAACGTGACATACATGGCATCCGCGCCGATATCCTCGCAGAACTGCAGGAATTCATGATAGCCGAATCCATCTGTCGAACGGTATTTCCAGTACCCCCACAAGCCCGGTCTCAGCTCGGGCATACAAACCATCGTGCGCCAGTCCGGCGCCGTTTCAAACGACAGGCCCTCAACATAACAGCCGCCCGGGTACCTGATAAAAGCCGGTTTGTACTCCTCCAACAACTGTGCCAGATCTAGGCGCAAACCGTTCGGCCGGTTTTTGAATGTCGGGGGAAACATCGATACCCAGTCTAACTGCAGAGTGCCGCTACCGCTGAATGACAATACAAACCGCGCTTGCGGGTCGGTGCCCGTTGCTGTCAGTTTCGCTGTCAAGCGCTTCCAGGCGGCGCCGGGAGCAACCGTGCCGAAATCGTGCCGGGCAAGCACGGCGCCGTTCCCCGATTCCAGTGTCGCCGTTACCTTCCCTTTGAACGTGCCGGGATACAGGTAAAACTTTAAATCATAGGGAGTGCCTTCCTGAACATTGATACCCCAGTATCCGCTATTTACCACTGCAACTGCCGCATCACTATCACCTTCCCCGCTGACCGTCAATTCCAGAGAACGGACATTTGCTTTGTTCAGCGGATTGGCTTCCGTAATCTTCATCTCGCCTTTCGCCCCGCCGCGCTGCTCCAGAGACCAACCTAAAAGGTCGCGGTTCGGCTCCCAGCCGCAATTCATAAACCACGGCCACGGCATATCCCATTTGTCTTCCGGCACACCCGCCGGCAGTTTCTCCAACTCCATTTTCAGCGATCCGTTCTCGTTGGTCACTAACGTCATTCCCGGCGGAAAGCGGCCTTCCTCGAAACTGCGGTTCCGGATCAATTCGGCATAAATGCCTCCATCAAATCCATGGCTGATCTCCTCCATGAAAATGCCATATAACTCAGCCGGCACGGGCGCTTTTTCCTCCTGGACATTTACCGTAATATCCGCGCTACTATTTTCCCGCTCTGCAGAAACAGAACCGGCTGCTCCGCCGACTAATAAACAAATCATAATTAATAAACCTGGTGTGTTATATTTCATCAGTACTTCCTGTGTTACCAGTTAGTCTTTTATGTGTAAAATGTATACGCCTTCATAGTAAATATCATTGTACTTTTTTGAAGACGGTAATACAATGTTCAATACCACTAAATTAATATCCTAAACTATCATCCATTGACTCCCACACCTGAATAGCGTAAAATTTTTCCATCGTTCTTTTTCTAATTAAACCAGGAAGCAACCATGAAAAAAATATCATCCCCTGAATTCCAGTCCCTGGTGTCTCTCTTCAATGATTTTCACCAGTTTCAGAAACCAGTTTTAAAAGACGGCGTGCCTGATTATTCGCTCCGGGCAATGAAACGCCAGCAGCGCGAACTCAAGACCTGGCAGAAACACCTGGCAGCTATCGACATCTCCGACTGGCCCGTCGCACGACAGGTCGATTATCACCTTGTCCGAGCCCAGATGAACGGCCTTGAATTCGACCACCGCGTTATGCGGCCCTGGTTCCGCGATCCCGCTTTTTACGTTGTTATCAGTTTCCAGTTCGGTCCCAAAATGCATGGAGCTGTTTCCGCCTGGCACCTCCAGAATCCCGCCAAATATCAGGATGAACTGGCCAGCCAGTTCCGTGCTATTCCCGTCATTCTCGAACAAGCCCGTGAAAATCTGACCGAAGCAGGCGGTGATCTGACTATGTTAGGCATCAGATCAAAAAAGCGTGAAGCTGCCATTATGGAGCAGTGTATCGCCACGTTATCAGCTGACAATTCTCCGCTGTTAGCGGATGCCCGCACAGCACTCAAAGCCATAAACGCATTCCGTTCCTGGCTGGAACAGAATCGTAAGAACATGGATGCTCCCTCCGGTATCGGCATAGAAAACTATTCCTGGCATCTCAAACATGTCCAGCTCGTTCCTTATGACTGGCACGACATGCTGACTATCTCCAGGCGTGAATACCAGCGCGCTATCACCATGATGAAGCTGACCGAACACCGTAACCGCAAACTGCCACCCATGGAACCGGTGTCAGCCGGTGCGGATATCACGCGGTTGTTTAATAAAGCCCGCAAAGAATTGTGGCAGTTTCTCAATGACGGCGATGTGCTTACACCACCCGCGTATATGAAACCTGGTAAAGCCGGCAAAGCCGATGACCATCACGGCAAACGCGACTATTTCGTCAATGTCCTCCATCGCGATCCCCTGCCCCTGATCCCTCACGATGTTGTCGGCCATACCCCCGACGCGATCAGGGTCTCACGCGACCGGCGACCGATCCGCGGCAACTTCTCCCTGTACTTTATCGATGCTTGCAGAGCCGAAGGTCTTGCAACCGGCATTGAAGAAATTCTGATGATGAGCGGCATGCTCGACAAGCGTCCGCGCTCAAAGGAACTGACCTATAATCTGATCGCCCATCGCGCGGCCCGCTCGATTTCCGACCTGAAAATGCACAGCAATGGGTTCACGCTCAAACAGGCATTTGAACATAATGTGAAGGACACGCCTTACGGCTGGGTGCTGCCCGACAGTTCCATGATGTGGCATGACGTCGAACTGTACCTGCGCCAGCCGTCCTATGGCACAAGCTATACCATCGGCTCAGTCCAGTTGCAGCAGTTGATCGCCGATTACGCGCTCAAAACCGGCAAGAGCTTTACCCTCAGAAAATGTCTCGACCGGTTTTTGGGTTTAGGCATGATCCCGATTACACTTGGCCGCTGGGAGATGACGGGGAGAGATGACGAAGTGAAAAAGCTTTTGACGCAAGCTGGGGATGGGACTTAAACGTTGATAGAATAAGCTCGCGCAAGGGACCTAAGGGACGAAAGGGACCTAAGGGACACAAATATATCTATGTATATATTTATTTGACAATTCTTTTGCATAATTGATAAAATTATGTTGTGTTTTGTTGATTCTTTTTACTCTTTTCTTTAACTGAAGGTTTTTATGACTGAATCATTTATTCCAACTCATGGTGGTTACAAGAAGTTATGTTCTTATATGAAAGCAGAAATAGTGTATGATGCAACAGTTCATTTCTGTAAACAGTTTCTCAAAAAAAACGATCGGACTTATGACCAAATGATACAAGCTGCACGTTCAGGCAAACAGAATATTGTCGAAGGAAGCCTGGCTTCTGCCACATCAAAAGAGATGGAAATAACTATGAAACATTTCGCAAGGGAATTGAACATCCTGATCCCGCCATTGCTGCCAATGTAATTATCGGTTTGATTAATCTAACAAATTATCTACTTGATCGCCAGATCGCTCAACTTGAAAAAGATTTTATCGAAAACGGTGGATTACGAGAACGCATGACCAATGCACGACGGAATCATAAAGCACATAACAAATAAAAAACCTGAACCAAGCTAATTCATACCTTTTTTGTCCCTTACGTCCCTTTCGTCCCTTAGGTCCCTTCTGTTCTCCCGCTCCCTCGTTACTCCACCCCCAGCTTCTCCATCTCATCCGCCTTCCCCGTCATCTCCCACCTCACTAGCGACGCCGGGATCATCCCGCGTGAAAAGTAATCGTCAAAAAAGCCTTTGACTGTAAAATCTCCTCCCAACTGCATCGCCCGGTCGGCTATCAACCGTTCAAACTGGATCTTGCCGACTACATAACTCGTTCCGTAGCCCGGCTGGCGCAGATACAACCCGATATCTCCCAAGATCGTTCCCCCGCCGGCTTTCAGCCAGTTCCGCGGCGTGCCCGCTACCGAATACTCGATCGCCTGAGTCAATGTCCACTGCCGCCCATGCATCTTCAGGCCGCCCATGGCACGGGCTGCCCGGAAGGCTAACAAGACATACACCAGCTCCCGCGCCCGCGGCACTGTGTCCATCATCCCGGCCTGCAGCATGGTTTCCTCGAATGCCGTGGCAAAGCCTTCCGCCCTGCTGTCCCAGATGTTGTACAACAGCGGTTCCTTGCGGATCGGAT
>CAZCLS010000286.1:0-5865 GCA_964499565.1 uncultured bacterium | reverse complement strand
CTAAAAGCTGAACGCTTCCACGCTTTCCATCCATTTGCGCAGCACAGCGCAGCGCTGGGCGGAATCAACCGGCAGCTGCAGCGGCCGGCCCCGCGTATCGATCAGCAGGCCCGCTGCGCTGTTGCGGGACGTTCCGCTGACTGCCAGGCCCAGTCCGCTGCCGGCATCTATGCCGCGGCGCGGTTCTATTTCCCATTCAATACCGGCCGCGTCGGGGAAAGAGAAACGATACATCTCTCCGCCGTTCAATGTCTCGGTTTTTGTGTTGCCGCCCGCTGAAACGGTTATCGTCGCGCACGGTTTGCCCCAGCGAACATCGCCGGTCGGCACTATTGCCGTTGCGATTGGAATCAGACAGTCGCGGTGTAATACTTCCATGGCTATTGCCGGATGAACCTGGGCTAAAACGCCAAGGTGGGGCATCATGAAAATACTATCGACTGCCAGTTCAGTAACGCCTTCTAGCGCGAAAGCATCCAGCATCATCATCGCGGTTTGAATTCTGCGCGGCGCGTGTGAAAGTGCTCCGCCGCTGCCGATAATCAGGTTCAGTTTTTTCAGGTCGATAACCGCTGCCAAATCCTTCTGGTCGAACGCATCCGACACACTGCGCTGTTGAATAACACCCTTCAATCCGACCGCCAGGCGCAGGTGATGGATAAACGAAAGCCGCAAAGCTTCTCTTACGACTGCCTGTTCCATCAGCAATTCTTCTATCGTCTGAGGAATAGTCGTCGGGCGGATCATTTTGTTGAGCGTCATGTTCCACAGCTCATCCGCGGACACGCTGAACGGTATCCAGCGGATAATATTCTCCGCGCCGGTTTCTTTCATGACATTGCAGATATTATAACTCATGCCGTAATTAGCGCTGACCGTGCGGGTAAAGCGTCCGTCAAAGACGGAGAATATATCAGTTGTTGCACCGCCGATATCAGCCGCGAGCACGGACGTCTGCTCATGCTCGCCGATGGCCTGAATACATTTGCCGAAAGCGGAGGGCGTGGGCATGATCTCGGCGCTGGTCCAATCCATCAGCATGTCATACCCGGGCGCCTGGGCCATGACATGTTCCAGAAACAGGCGGTGAATAGCTTGTCCGGCATCGTTCAATTCCTCCATTTCCATGGTCGGGCGGACATTATTCACATGACTCAATTCAACGGTTGAACCCAGAATATCCTGAACCAGTGGCAAGGCCGCGCTGTTGCCGGCAAAAATAACCGGAATTTTGAATAATTCGCCGAAGCGCGGTTTAGGATCGGCCATCAACAGGATTTCAGCCATCTCTACCAGGTGCCGTTCGGCCCCGCCGTCTGTTCCGCCGGCGAACAGAACCATATCAGGCCGGATATGCCGGATGCGCTCGACGCGCTGCTGGTCGGTGCGGCCGTCATCAAAGGTAAAAGAATCAATAATAATCGCTCCGGCTCCCAGGGCGGCGCGCTGAGCGCTTTCAGCCGACAGGGCGGCGACGATGCCGGTTACCGCCATTTGCAGTCCGCCGCCGGCGCTGCTGGTAGAAAGATACATATCAGCGCCCTCGGCCGGATCGCTGCCGATAATCAGTTTGCCGTCTTGAACCAGTTTTCGTCCGGCGATTTCCTGCAGCTCGGTCATGGCATTGATTACGCCGATAGTGACATTGTCAAACGGCGCTTCAACGGTTGTCGGGGCTTCGCCGCGGCCGGCAAGACGATAGCTGCCGTCGTGCTGCCGCAGGATCAGGATCGCTTTGGTAGTCGTACTGCCGCAGTCTGTCGCGATAATCGCGTGCACCGGCGCTGTCGGAGAGGAATCACTCATTATTTTCCAGTGTATTAATAAGCGTTTGAACCGCGTCGCGATCGTTGAACAGTTCGTACAGGGGCCGGGACTGCACGTTAAACATTTTCAGAAACGGCTCGCCGAACATCAGGGCATGAGCCATAAAACCGGTCAAGGGCAAATGCGCGCGCAGCAGAAATACTGCTAACGGACCCGCGCCCCGGCTCTGAATCTGGGCGACCCAGCGTTCCAGCCAGGCATCCCGGGGGAGCGGTTTTGTCTGCTGCAGGCTCATCGGATTATCAGGAGTAGTTATCTTCATTGCCAGAAAGAAAATGACTGCAGCCATTCGACCAGCGTTTCCAGGCGGTCGATCAGCCAGGTCATGCGCGTGGCTACGGTGTTACCGAACAAAGCGCCGAAGGCAACCATCATCAGCACTCGCCCCAGGCGAGTGACTCCGCGGGCCGTGGCGCTGCGGCGCGTGAAGCAGAACACAAAATACAACAGCACCAGCACCATTGTAGCGATATAAATGAAATTCAGAACATTCTGGCCGGTCAGGGCGCAGGAATCGGAAAACCGGATCAATATTGTTCCGGGAATTACACCGGCTGTGGCATAGGTCAGCAGCGGTTTGAATGATTCCATAATCTGGGGAATACTGAGGTTGGTGAATTTCTCAAACGAAATTCCGACAGTCACACCCATCAGCATGCCGACAACGATTTTATTCGTCCAGGCCAGGCGTTTGAAATAGACAGTAAACCACAAAAATGACGGGATAAGCACTAGCAGCCAGAGAATATTCCAGGCCCCGCCCTCGATCGGCGGCGGGCCGGAAGCGGACAAGCTTTTAAAGCCGCCGATCAGGTTGGCGATAAAGTTCGGGTAAAATTGCTTGTCGATAACTTCGTACAGGCCATAGGCCGCCGCGGAACCGATGATGACATGTTCCAGAATACGGTACAGTTTGTTGTCGCCAAACGCGAAGGTTAGAATACCGATCGTGCAAAAGGCGGCCGACCACATGCCGGCCCGGGCCCAGGACCAGCCGCCGCCATGCGAAAGACTCCAGGTCATTTCGGCGATCAGCAGGAGCACAAACAGAATACACATGATAGCCGAGGCCTTGTTCAGCCAGGCTTTTTCTCCGGGCATGGGGATTGGCGGCGGCTCGACCGTAATGCCTCTGCGCCGGCGGGCACGGTCAATGAACATCCCGATATTCCCGATAATAATCAGTATGATTATCATGGACCGGGCCCAGGAAAGCGAATTTATGCGCCGGCTGCTGCCAACGGTCGGGTCCAGGATCGTCATGTATTCGCTGGCCCCGTTCAGCCCGTCCAGCAAGCCCGCGAACTGGCCGGAATCAAAATAGGGATACAACTTGGTGCATACCAGCGACCAGGCTCCGACGATAACGGGAATCGTAGGATGCACGGGAGAAAACACACCGATAATGTCTTCCGCTTCCGACCCGGAGCCGATGGCGATAATCAAGCTGAAATCTGCCAGGGAATACATACCGGACATAACCGGCAGAGAATTAATGGGGGTGCCATAAAAATCCTTTACGACCAAGCCCTTGAAATCCGAATCGAGGGCTTGAATAATTGGCGCGATCGTCGGCCCGGCAATACCTTTGAATCCTAAATTCGCGTAATCGGTGCCGTATTCCAGATCGAAAGGTATGCCTTCTTTCAGGCAACGTTCTTTCTCTGTTTTAACCGCTTCTCGAAATACTTCCTGCGTCATGCGCGGGGCCAGGGGATCGAGGATTGGGCTGAAAACCACAAAAGGCTGGCGCAGCTCGAACAGGTGCAGGATCGTTGTCAGAAGCTGCGGACGGTTTTCACCGCGTGTGCCCGGGCCCCACATGCTCATGATAATAACCGGCACGGCGGGAGATTTCTGATGCGTTTTCTCTACCGCGTTGTGATAGCCCTTGGTGGCATTCGAGACAAAGACTGGCAGCGAGCACTGTATAAAAAAGGGAATGCTGATGCAGATCAGCAGAACCACATACACAATCTGGCGTGGAATTCTTTGCAGGTTGATGTATCTCATTCCGCCTCCGTCAGCTGGGATTCCAGACCGATCCAGATTCGCCAGGAGATGGCGATCGTAGCGATGTAAATCCCGATATTGAGAGATCGGAAGACCGAACCGTTCATGGTTTCCTTCAGAAACTGAGCCACAACCGGCAGCTGCAGCAGAGAAAAATGGGTGTTCCGCAGCCACATGGTGAGCAGGTTGCCGACCGGGTCATACCCGATCATGACAATCACGGCAACGCTCATCATAACGATCCCGTCCAGGGATTTGATTTTAAAGGCGCGATAGGCGGCATAGGTAATATAGAAGCCCAGCAGAGCCATAATGGTTGAGATCAAAGGCAGATTGACATAATTTATATAGAAATACAGCGGGTCCATCGAGACGGTCGTGTAGGTCAGGGTCATATAAATGTTCGTCGCCGAAAGATTCAGAATCCCATTGGTCATCGGCAGAGATACCATACCGTTCTGCACCGGCAGGATCGCGGTGTTGTTGGAGATAGCCAGACTGTACCATTGATTGCTGACGGGGACGGACAACCAGCCTGTTTCGGTCGGCAGGGAGATGAAGGAATTGCTGAGAGGGACGGTGATAAAAGATTCCTGGGCCACGCGCAGAGCGTCATGTTTCAACCGGTATGGTTTAATCCAGCCGTACCACATGCAAATCCACCAGACTATGATAAAAGAGATAAACACAACCAGGCTGTAGGGCCAGCCTTTCTTGCGGTTGAGAAACGACATCAGGTGAACCCTGAACACGTTGATCAGGCCGATACCGTATGCCACGGAACCGATCACGACCAGCGCGGTTGTTACAACCCCGCCGGTGATTTTTGTCAGGGTTAGACTGTCGGTAAACGGCACCCGTTCCAGGGGTGTGCCTTCCAGCAGCCAGGCCAGCAGATAGAGCAGGCCCGGGATGAAAATGGACAGCCATATGATTTTTTTCTTCATATCAGGGCGGTCAGTGGACTAGAAGGTTAATGAATGATCTCAGCGGGATGGCCCAGATACTGAATGAGATGGCGATCGTGCCGGCGACGATAGTGAGCAGGATCATCAATTTAACGACGTCCTGCCCGAACAAACTGCCGCATAATATCGGGTCTTTGCTCAAGCTGGCGCTGACCGCAAAAAATTCCTCGCCGATGATGACGTAATCACAGGTGGCGATGAAAAAGGGAATCTGGTATAACTGCGATGTTCCGGCAATCTGCATTGCTCCTATCACCTGGCCGGTTTCCGAGAGCAGCAGTGACTCGGCTTCGTAATATCCGAAGTAGAAACACGCCGCGGGCCGTTCGCGCAGCATATATCCCATCGTGGCAGCCGTGAAATATACCTGACCGCCCGGGAAAAAACGCACATCGCTGGGATTATAGGCGCGCAGTTCTCCAATTGACTGGCAGGCCTCGCGGTAGGTTGTCTGCTGCAGGGTCAGTGTTCGTTCGGCACATACGGGAATCAAAAGCCGGTTGCGCAGAACGGCGCCGATGCGGGCGATATGGCTCAAAATCGGCATCGCCGCAAATGTTTCGGGATGATCCATGTTGCTGACCCCGATGCAGAACAGACTGGGGCGTCCCATTTCCGTCGCGCGTCCGACGGCCTCGCGAATCTGGTCCAGCCCGGGAATCCGCCGGATAGTGAAGGTATGGCCGTGAACAGCCAGATACATGCCCAGGCTGATGCACAGGATGCAGAACAGAAAAAGAACCCGGTTGAGCAGATATTTATACCACCAGGCATCGACATCTTTGCGTTCCAGCAGGAACGCTGGCTGCATTTCTACCGGAATTTTCTCAAGTGAGATGTGGTCATACAACGAGCGCGCCTGCCAGTATTCTCCGCGTCTCCAGGCCGAACGGGCGGCGGAGACTGTATTGGAATACGATTCAAGCGGGGATTCCGGCACGGCTGCCCGGGCGGCATCACCGCAGCATACAAGCATGAGTATAAAAACAAGGATACTGAACAGGTATTTCATGGTATATAATTCCCGCTGGAATAATTAAAAACTATATCAGAAACG
>CAZCLS010000285.1:0-5907 GCA_964499565.1 uncultured bacterium | reverse complement strand
TCTCCATCGACATATATTTTAACTTCACCCTCACCCCACCAGGCGCGATAGAATTCTTTCGTATTTGCATTCATGCTGATGAGTGTGCCCAGGAACCGGCCGCGGCCGCTGACGTAAGGCAATAGCTCGAAATCACGTTGAATAGTCGTTGGATTCTCGCGCCGGAACACGGCATGGAAGTAACAGTCATCCGGACCGACCTGGTCGCCGAGGGTATAATTGACGTCATAAAAAACCGCGGGCTGGGTTTGATCGGTTTCATTGGTCAGAACGATGCGCATACTGGTGCGGAACGGCATAGGAATATAGCAATTGAAGCTGCGCCCTTCGGGGCTGGAGAGCAAAGCTGACTCGAATACCGACATGCGGCCCAGGCCATGACCGAAAAAGTCACCAAGAGGAACAGATACCGCGGGCGTGTCGGCGCCGTCCCAGAACATGTCGATTCGCATGCCGCGCAGCATAAGGGGTGAGCGCTCGAAGATGGTCATCCATATGCGGTGCACCATGCCGCTCCGGCCGGTAACGTTGGCCAGGACGTACGAAGCTCCTGGCTTCAGTTCAAAACTGGCGGAACCTTTACGGCCTGCGTTAGCGGTTGCGGCCGCGCCGCGTTCGCCGGCAGGATTTTCGGGACTGGCCCAGCGGGTCTCAACACCGCGCGGGACATGGAAAAGAGATTTGGCATTCATCATGGTGTTTCCTTTAGTTTGGAATAAGAAAAACGTGAGAGTATTGTAGCATAATAGGGAGCGGGTTGAAAGTTTGTGGCCGTGAGTGGTGAGTCGCGAGTCGTGAGGCGTGAGCTCCTTCAGTCATATGTAATTTCACAATCCTCAGCCCGCAATGAATAACACATCGGACTGATCGGTCCGATCGGTCGGATCCGTCCGATTATGTTTATCAGCAAGCCCGCATCTCACGGATGAATGCAAGAGTGCCGCTTGCACACCATTCCAATACGCCAATCTGCTATAATAGAGACCATGAAATCTTTACCTGCATACACCTTTTCCCATGATGCCATGGGAACGACATTCAGTCTGACGTTGTTTTCTGAAACGCGCGAATACGCGCGCCAGGCGGTTCAGACTCTGTTTGAAGAGATTGACCGGTTAGAGCATGAATTAAGCCGGTTTTATCCAGTCAGTGATATCAGCCGCATAAACTCGTTGCAGGCCGGAGAGCAAACTCGCGTTGAAGCCGGCACGGTAGAGCTGCTGGAACTGGCGCAGTCTTTATGGCATGAAACCAACCATGTTTTTGATATCACCATCAATTCTGAATTCAAAGATGAAAATCAGGCATTACAGGGTTGTGACACGTTTGTTATTGATAATGAGTCGTTTAGCGTGGCAGTAGTGCGGGAAGGATTACGGCTGGACCTTGGTGGGATCGCCAAAGGCTACGCGTTAGACCAGCTGCTGGTACTGCTGAATGACTGGGGCATAGAAGCGGCTCTGCTGCATAGCGGGGAAAGTTCGGTAATGCCATTCGGCCTGCCGCCGGGAAAACAGGCCTGGGACGTGGCCCTCCGGCACCCTGAGAATGACACGGTATTAATGTCTGTCTCCCTTGCAAATCAGACAATCAGCGGGTCCGGTTCACGTATCCGGGGAGAACATATTATCGATCCGTGCACGGGAAAACCGGCGGTAGTCAGACCGGCTGCCTGGGCATTCGCCCCGGCGGCAGCGGTTTCAGATGCCTTGTCAACGGCGTTCATGATTATGACTGTTGAAGAAATCGAACAGTATTGCCGGGCGAACCCGGAAACCGGCGCGATACTATATGAATCTGTTAATGATACATATGAGCTCCGGTGCTACGGAAATCAAAACGGCAACAGCATATCCGGCAAACCTAAATAGTATCACCGCAAACAGTTAGTCATCAACGCGTAATCGTCCACACGTAGTCGCCTCCATGTTTTATGCTATGTATGTATACTGGATAGAGTTGACCCTGATTGGACATATTGCTATAATGACCATTCATAATAGATAAGGAGTATAACGAATGGATTACAGCATAACTCATCTTGCCCAGCTTGAGGCAGAGAGTATACATATTTTCCGGGAAGTCGTTGCTGAATGCGAGCGGCCGGTGATGTTGTATTCAATCGGCAAGGATTCCTCGGTGATGGTCCGACTGGCGCAGAAAGCGTTTTATCCGGCGCCGCTGCCGTTTCCGCTGCTGCATGTGGATACGGGATATAAATTCCGTGAGATGTATGAGTTTCGCGACAGGTATACGAAAGAAATCGGCGCGGAACTGCTGGTCTCTTCAAATGAAGAAGCACGTGCGGCAGGCACGAATCCGTTTACGCTTGGGACGCAGAAGTGCTGTGCGCTGTTGAAAACGCAGGCATTAGTGTCGGCGCTGCAGAACGGCAACTATGATGCCGCGTTTGGCGGCGCGCGGCGAGACGAGGAAAAATCGCGGGCCAAGGAGCGCATATTTTCGTTTCGGGATGCATTCGGCCAGTGGGACCCGAAGAATCAGCGGCCCGAACTGTGGAATCTGTATAACACGCGCGTCAACAAAGGCGAGACGATGCGGGTATTTCCGATATCGAACTGGACCGAGTTGGATGTCTGGCAGTATATTCACCTGGAAAACATACCGATCGTGCCGATGTATTTTGCCAAGGAACGCGAGATGGTACTTCGTGATGATCAACTGATACCGATTGAAATAAAAGAGAACATACGAGCGGGAGAAAAAACACAGATGGTGATGTGTCGATTCCGCACACTGGGGTGCGCTCCCTGCACGGGAGCGATACGTTCCGAGGCAACAACAGTACCGGAGATCATAGAGGAGATGATGATCACCAGGATTTCCGAACGAGCCACGCGCATAATCGACCACGACCAGGAAGGCTCGATGGAAGTAAAGAAGCGCGAAGGATATTTCTAACAGTGACCCGGGAAAGAGTTGCATGACGAAAGCAGTTTTGAAGATAGATGAATTTTTGAAGCGCAATGAAGAGAAAGACCTGTTGCGCTTCTCGACGGCGGGCAGTGTAGATGATGGCAAATCGACCTTAATCGGCAGGCTGCTGCACGATTCCAAAGGCGTGTATGAAGACCAGCTCGCTTCAGTCAAGAACGCTTCCAAGCAAACAATGGATGACGGGGAGATCGATTACGCCCTGCTGACCGACGGCCTGCGGGCCGAGCGCGAGCAGGGCATCACCATTGATGTCGCCTACCGCTACTTTTCGACACCGAAACGAAAATTCATAATAGCCGACACGCCGGGGCATGAGCAATACACCCGCAATATGGCTACGGGCGCCTCGACCGCCCAGCTGGCGGTCGTGCTGGTTGACGCGCGATTAGGCGTGCTGACCCAATCAAAACGGCATCTGTTTATCGCCAGCCTGACCGGCATTCCGCATATCGTCGTGACTATCAATAAAATGGACCTGGTCGATTATGACGAGAAAGTATTTACAAAGATACGGCGGGATTGTGAAGCTTTCGCGGCCAAGCTGAAGATCGGGGAATTGCGCTTCATACCGATCAGCGCTTTGAAAGGCGACAATGTCGTCACGCGCAGTACGGCAATGCCCTGGTATCATGGAGAAAGTCTGCTTGAATTTCTGGAAGATGTGTATATTGGCAGCGACCAGAATCTGATAGACCTGCGCTTTCCGGTTCAGTATGTGTTACGGCCCAACTTAAACTTCCGCGGATATTGCGGACAAATAGCCTCCGGGGTAGTGCGCGTGGGAGACGATGTGATGGTCATGCCGTCGATGCGAACCACGAAAGTGAAGTCGATTGTAACATATGATGGAGAAAGAGAATACGCTTTCGCGCCGCAATCGGTTACCCTGACCTTAGAAGACGAGTTGGATATCAGCCGGGGAGACATGATCGTGCATCAGCACAACATCCCGCGCGGCGAGCATCATTTTGAATGCATGATGATCTGGATGGATGAGACGGAGCTGGACCCCGGGAAATCATACTTTATCAAGCACACGACTCAGCTTACCCGTTGCCGGGTAGACGAAGTAGGATATAAAGTTGATGTAAACTCACTCCGTCGCAGTCCGGCCGACACGTTAGGATTGAATGATATCGGCCGAGTGGTACTGACAGCCAATCGCAAGTTGTTTTATGATTCATATGAACGCAACCGGTTGACCGGCAGTATCGTTCTGATAGACGCGATAACGAATAATACGGTCGCGGCGGGAATGATAATCGAGCGTGACCGGGCCGACCGGCTGGCATCGTCAATCGAGCGGCCGATGGTAACGGCAGGGGCTTTGCACGAACAGAAAAGCAAAGTGTCAGAGCGTGAGCGCGCCGGGCGCTTGAAGCAGAATAAGGCGACGGTCTGGATAACGGGACTGGTATCATCGCGCAAGAGCGACCTGGCATACGCGCTGGAACGGCGACTGTTCGATTTAGGCGGCATTGCCACGGTGCTGGATGGGGAGAATGTACGGTTGGGACTCAGCCGCGACCTGGGATTTACCACGGCAGATAAAGTAGAACATATCCGGCGCATAGCCGAGACAGCGCGGCTGATGAATAACGCGGGACTGCTGACGATCTGCGCGTTTGTATCGCCGCTGGCAGCCGCGCGCGGCGCGGCGGCGCAGATTATCGGGAAGGAACGGTATATCGAAGTGTTCATGGACGCCGCGCCCGACTGGTGCGCTGAACATGACAAAACCGGCCTGTATGAAAAAGCGAAAGTGGGAGAAATTGACAATCTGGCGGGAGTGAACGCGCCTTATGAAGCGCCGCAGCAGCCGGCGGTACGGGTACCGGTAGCAGACATCACAATAGACCAGGCAGTCGATCTGGTATTGGACGCATTACACGGACGGGGCATCTTTCCGACCCGCTGATGGTTTTCGACAAAAAAGTGGCACGAGAGATCGTGCTTTTTTTCGTTAAGCAGAATAGAATATTATGTGCGTCTGAGGAGCAAAGCCAGCAAGCCGAAGCTGAGAAGAGCCAAACCCGGTTCGGGAACCGTCAGATTGAAAAATGTTTCTTCATCTTCGGCAGTGTCCCAGAACATGACGCGGTCGGCCCGGCCCAGGAATCTGTTCCAGCCGGCGCTGCCGCCTAACATGTGAAAGACGTCTCCACTCGGAATGGTAGGATTTTCATACGTGCCGATTTCTGCCCCGTCGAGATACAGGATCATCGTGCCGTCGCTGTTGCCGGTGCCATCATACGAGACACCGAGATCGTACCAGGTATCGAGTTCGCATTCGACTTCCGAATCAAAGAATTCTCCGAAGAGATTGACGGCGATACCGAAATTGCCATTACTCAAGATGCCGACAAACCAATTATCATTAACGTAGGCTGGGCGACCGATAATATTTTCGAATAGCAGTTCGCCTGAATTAACGGCGGTACGTTTAATACGGGCCCAGGCGCTGAACGGTCCTCTGGTAGCCATGGGAGAAGCGAGCGGTTCGGAGGGGAACCACACATATCCACCCTCGGCGTTCATGGCAAAGCCATCAGCGCCGGGCCGGTCGGAAAGGCCTTCATCATCAATATCATAGGTGGCGTACGCGGCCCCGGAGCCGACATCGCTCTGGCCGCCGCCCGGGACATCGTTAGTCAATGTAGTACCACCCAGCAACTGGCCATCGGTGACATTCAGGCCGGTCTGCCGGTCAATGGCAAAATTAAAATCAGCGATAAGTGCTGCTTGAGCAAGCAGTGATATACTGAGTGTGGTGAAAACGAAGGAATAAAGTATTGTTGGTTTCATGGCTTCTTCCTTTATTTGTATGAGTTACCCTAAATAGGCATTAATTCTATTTAAAACAGCAATGTAATAACAATGTCTGTCTGAATCAAAAAAATATTTTATACTATCATTGTACTATGAATTGAATTTATTGTATACTAAGTA
>CAZCLS010000284.1:0-5909 GCA_964499565.1 uncultured bacterium | reverse complement strand
TCGATTACGAGGACGATAACGAGAACCGTTCCGCTTAAGCTTCACTGACAACGAGTATTTTCCTTTTAGTAGCCCCAGGGGTCTATGACCCCGGGGCAGAGGACACATACGCATGGCCATCATTCAACTACATACACACCATCGTTCTCGTTCTCGTTCTCGTCGTCGTTCTCGTTCTTTGGACATCGTGTTGTTCATAACCAAACAGCGTTCACTTTTCGATTGCGAGGACGAGAACGAGAACCGTTCAGCTTCAGCTTCACTGACAACGAGCATTTCAACTTTTAGTAGCAACTGGGGTCTACGACCCCGGGGCAGGGGTTGCAAGGGATTAAGTGGATTATGACCACTACTCCATTACTCCAGTACTCCTTTACTCAAATACTCCAGGGGCATTGGGGGATGGTAATTGGCGGCATTGGGGGGGTGGCGGTTTAAGCTCCCGCAAGGGACCTAAGGGATTTGTGGATTGTGGATGTTTTGGCATCGGACTTCAGTGAAGCAGGGTAAAGTGGAGCAATGCATCGACCTTTGGTCGACAGTGGTTACGTGGTTGTGTGGTTGGGAGGCTCAGAATAGTGGCTATGTGGTTGGGTGGTTGGGTGGCTGGGTGGATACGTTTTTAGTAAACGGCCCTCGGTCATCGGCACACGGCGGCCGGCGCGGACGCCAGCCCTCCACATCACCACTCACCACTCACGACTCACCACTCGACGACTCACCACTCACCCTGCTGGTGTAGCTTCGCACACCACAGGGCAAAGCGGCCCACAGCCCTCTGCCCTCTGATCTCTGATCTCTGATCTCTGCCCTCTGCCTACGGTCTTCTGAATCTGCAGCCGATTAGGGCTAGAATGAGCAGCACTACGGCGAACGGTTCGGGGATGCCGGTGCCGATGAAAACGACATCCTGGGTGCCGCCGTTACTGGCGAAGACTACTGTTTGTGACCAGGCGAACTCGACCGGGGGAGAAAACGTGACTATGAGATTTGTGGCGTTAAGACCCGGAATTGCATAGGTGTTCGGTGCCACGGTGAAGATGGGTGCGGGAACAAAATTAACCGTGCCGATGACAGGAGAGTTGCCTCTGTTTTCCACGCGCACGATTTGGCTTGTGACATCACCGATAACAACATCGCCGAAGTCGAGCAGAACAGGTGACACGAATTGAATCGGAGTCGGATCCATTTCATAGGCGCCCATGTCATAGCCGGCATTCATCGGGCGAACCGCACCGATGCAATCCCATGAGATACCCGCGTTCACGCCGGCGTCAACACAGGGCGAGTCGAGTGTGAGCGCTAAATTATCGGCGGCCGGATTGACAAACAGCGGATCGGCGTCAATGTTACCGGTTCCCGTGGCATAGCCGCCCCCAACATTGCTGTAGTATACATCATTACTCGGGGAAATATTGACGTTATGACCTCTGACAATGCAGTTTGATACACTGTGCGTTCCCGCGGAACCATCCAGGCCTTGAACATGGTTATTAATAATTGTGCAATGGACAGAACGCACTCGGGCGTATGCCGTACGCACGCCGGCGGAGTTTTTGTAGATAACAACATTCACCAGGTCAGCCGTGCTAGAGACCACACAAAATCCGCCGCCTAAAGCGGCAGTATTGCTAATCACCGACGCGTCCGACAGGGAAGCGCGGCTACCATGACTGATGTATACCGCGCCGCCGAGGCCGTTTTCAGCAGTATTATGAAAGAACGACACCGGGGGCATATTACTACCGGGCCAGGCAGTGAAATCAGCGGCGATGGTAGCCGCAGCATTACGCAGCCACAGGGCACCGCCGTTATTTGAGCTCACATTATCAATAAACGAGGCATTATAGGCGGAAAGCCGGGTGCCCTGAGAAGCATACAATGCGCCGCCGCCATCATAACTGGTCACGCCATAACTGGTATTGCTGATGAATACCGGCGCGGCACCATCTGTGGCATTGAGCGACACAAACATATTGCTGGTTGCATAGATCGCGCCGCCTGATTGAGCGGCATTACGCGTGAAAAGGGTTACTTTAGCAAACCTGGCGGTAGTATTGTTAGCGCACCAGATCGCGCCGCCGTCTTGCGCGGCGATATTGTCCTGGAAGATACATTTTTCGGCGATGAAGGGGGAATTATTCAGGTAGACAGCGCCACCGTTAACCGTTGCCTGGTTACCAATATCGTTCCTACCGAACGTGGCGCCGGTACATTGCACGCGCAGACTGTTTTCAGCGTAGACTGCGCCGCCGCAGCCGCTATCGGCTCGATTATCCCACAGCTGCGGGCGATCATCAACATAATCATCGAGCCAGACACGCGAACCGTTGGACAGGTAGATCGCGCCGCCGTTATCGGCGCGATTCCGATCATAAAGTACAAGCCCGTAGTTGTCGAAATAGCCGCCATTATCAGCGTACAGGGCACCGCCGTTCTGGCTGGCTGAGTTGGCATAGACGTACATGATGTAGCCGTCTGTTGCATACAGTCTTATGGTGGTATTATTGCCAAGATAGACCACACCTCCATGCCCGCCCCGTGCCCGATTACTGTAGATTAAGCAGTACTTTTCCGCTTTGAAGCTCGCAACGGCCTGACCCATCACGGCGATCGCGCCGCCGTTCCCGCCAGCCGCGTTCTCGCGCAGGGTCCACCCGCCGGTAAAGGCGAGGGAACCTTTATCGATGTAGATCGCGCCGCCATCGGTTCCGGCGCTGTTATTGCGCACCATAGAATCAGAGATGTTGATATCCGCCTCACCGCTGGCTGCGAAGCCACCGCCCGAGCTGCTGAGAGCCTGGTTACCGGTAATCAGCGAGTTGCTGAGAATATTTAATGTACCCAGCACATACGCGCCCCCGCCTTGATTGTTTGCGGTGTTATAGGAAATCTGGGAGCCGTTCAAGAGGGTCACCACAGCGTTGCTCACGAGGTACATACCTGCGCCGCTGGTTGCATTATTATTGGACACCGCGGAGTCGTTTAACACTAAAGAACTGTTCCAACCCACCGCAATTCCTCCGCCGATAAATCCGATATTATACGACACGGCGCAATACTCGGCTATCAGTGTTACTCCCACATTGATGATAATGCCCCCACCGACCAATGCGGCGCCATTGGTAATCATGAGATACTCCATCACAACCGTGCAGTTGCTCAAGACAGTCAGGCCGGATCCTGAAGCTTCAGCATCAATACAGGTGAGATCGGCCAGATTCGTGCGTGTGACATAATCAGGCAAATAACCGCCTTTGAGAGCGAGCGATTTTTGTCTGATAGAAATCCGTTCGGTGTAGTGTCCAGTAGAAATGCGCAAGGTATCCCCGTCATAGGCGGCATCCACAGCGGCTTGAATAGTGGCGTAGACCGGGCCGCCGCTGGTGCTGTTAGTGACGCCTGCGACTACCGGCAGGGAAAAAAAGAATGCAGCGAAAATAAGGGATACGATGCGTGTTTTCATGATGAAACCTCTGGATGACTTTTTCTATGCTAATTTCACCGGACAATCCGGTACAATGTAGCCTACAATATTATAGCTAATTTCCGTACGTAAGGCAATATACAGAGATAGGGTCAGGCGTTGAATATTAACTATTAATTAACGCAAAGGCGTTAAGGCGCTGAGGAACGCAAAGAAATATTTTGGAACCACAGAATACACAGAAAACACAGAAATTTATTGGAGACAAAATGATTTGGAGACAAAATGATTATATAAAGGGAACTATGGGTTGAGTGGATTAAGAGGATTAAAGGGTTACAGGGGTTACATAGACCGATTACCGATTACGGATTACGGATTACGGGGGTTGAAGAGGATTAAGGGGTTACAGGGGTTACAGGGGTTACATAGACCGATTACCGATTACGGATTACCGATTACTGATTACCGGGAGGATTGGACTGGTCCCTTACCGTTTCCGGGGCGGTCCGTCCGGCTTTTGACGGATGCCCCGGGCTTTGGTACTTCGGCCTTACAGGCCTTTTCGTGTGCGGGTTGGCGAGATACCCAGGGCGTTGCCCCGGGCTTTGTTACTTCGGCCTTACAGGCCTTTGGGCTTTGGGACTCGGAGTAGCCCCAGGGGTCTACGACCCCGGGGCAGGGGTTGCAAGGGATTAAGGGGATTATGACCACTACTCCATTACTCCTTTACTCCACTACTCCAGGGGGAATTGGGTTTGGTAATTGGCGGCATTGGGGGGCTGGGGGTTTAAGCTCCCGCAAGGGACCTAAAGGACCGAAGGGACCTAAGGGATGGTTTTGTAGATTGCGCATGATTTTGGCATCGGACTCCAGTGAAGCAGGGCTTCACCCCGGAGAAGTAAAACTTCACAGGGCAAAGCGGAGCAAAGTATCGGCCTTTGGTCGACAGTGGTTACGTGGCTTGGTGGCTGAGTGGATACCCCCTCGGTTCGCCTGGTGCAGGGGGAGGTTCGGCCCTCTGCCTTCGAGGAGTGGGAGAAATGTTTGTTGGAGTGCAGCGTGTAAATGTATGCTGAAAGAGTCACCCGCTGTGGAACTGAGGGTGCTACTTGTGGCCCTCGGATATCTGAAAAACGGCACACAATCGCCCGGACGGAATCGGTTTACCACAGAGTGCCGGGGACAGTCGCTTCCAATTGATTTTCCTGTTTGTCGGGTAGTTTTGAGAGGAAATCCAGGCCGGTTAGTTGTTCGATTTTGTCTATTGAGGTAAGGTATTGGGATAGATCGGATGATCGGGCAGTCTGGGGCATGAGGAAGGCGAGGACTCGAACAGTACCGTTCTGGTTGTCAATCAGGATTTTGTAGAACGCATCGGGAATTTCCGGACCGGTTTTCAGGCGTTCAACTTTTTTGTCGAATACCGGACCGGTAATGATCCAGATGTCTTTGCAGGTCGGGACATATTCCTGGATAACCTTCATCTCCAGCGTTCGCCACGGACCGCTGTTCAAGCGGTCGTCCTGGGGGACAATGTTTGACATGAGAAAGGTGTCTTTCTGACCATCATTGCCGTAACAGACGGTAATAGCATAGGCGGGGGCCATATGACCGCGGGCGAAGTCTGAGCCTCTATATTCACTTTCGGCGACCCGGGCGCGGGTTCTAAGGTCGGTGTTGAACCGGGTTCTGCGTTTTATGGCAGGATTCGGTTTAACATTGAAAAGCCGATAAGCTACCCAGGCCGGCGCTTTCCTGTTTTCGTTGTACCCGACTATAAAACCTTTATTTGTTAAAACAATGAGATTATTTGTATGCTCTTTCGGTGCTACAGGCGCACCGGCAAAAAGAGCTGAACTGGTATTCGAGGCTAATCCGGCTTGGTTTACGGCGTAGATACTGCGGGGAATCAGCAGAATGGATAGTGCTGTTATGAGAACCCAGATTTGTATTTGACTCAGCATGTTTGTCCTTCAAAGGTAGAGCTATTACTTTATTCTATCATAATGGCTAATAATTTTCCGCTCTACGGGGTCAGGCGTTGAATATTTACTATTAATTACCAAAAAGACATATTGGAACCACAGAATACACAGAAAGCACAGAAACTTACTACAAAATGATTAGGGGACAAAATGATTATATAAAGGGACCTATAGGTTGAGGTGGATTAAGAGGATTAAAGGGTTACAGGGGTTACATAGTCCGATTACCGATTACTGATTACCGATTACGGGGTTGAAGAGGATTAAGGGGATTAAGACCAGTACTTCAGTACTCCACTATTCCAATACTCCAGGGGCATTGAGTTACAGGGGTTGCTTGCGCTTTGCCGGCGTTCATCTGCATGCACAACATCGTTGTCGTTCTCGTTCTCGTCGTCGTTCTCGTTCTTGGACATCGTGTTGTTCATAACTAAACAGCGTTCACTTTTCGATTGCGAGGACGAGAACGAGAACCGTTCCGCTTCAGCTTCACT
>CAZCLS010000283.1:0-5911 GCA_964499565.1 uncultured bacterium | reverse complement strand
ATGCCGGCGCTTCCCTGTTTCTCTACCCATCCCTGTACGAAGGCTTCGGCCTGCCTGTCATCGAAGCCATGCAAGTCGGCACCCCCGTCATTGCCGCCGATACCGCTTCTCTGCCCGAAGTTGCCGGCACCGCCGCGGTCCTGCTCGACCCGCATGATACTGTCGCCTGGTCCGATGCCATGGCCCGCCTGCTGACCGACCCGGATGAGCGCCGCCGCCTCAGCGCCGCCGGCCGTGACCGCGCTGGCGCCTTCTCCTGGGAACGCTGCGCCCGAATTACTCACTCCGTCTACCAACAGGTCCTGGCAGTATGAATGTCGTCCACATAGGAAAATATTACTGGCCTTATTCCCGCGGAATTGAAACCTATCTCCGCCTCCTGTGTGAACATACAAACAACCGCGTCAACCTGGATGTGCTCGTTAGTAATACCTCCTGCCACACCGTCTCCGAGTCCTTTAATAATGTCCGCGTTACCCGGCTCGCACGCATAGCTGAACTGGCTTCCACCAGTTTCTGCCTTTCCCTGCCAACCGCTCTTAGAAAATTAAAGCCCGATATCGTGCATGTCCATCTACCCAATCCCTGGGCCGAACTATGCTATTTCCTGGCCGGCTGCCCTGGCAAACTGGTTGTCTCCTTTCACAGTGATATTATCAGGCAGCGCCTGCTGCTGCAAGCCCATAAACCGCTTCATCGCGCTTTCCTGCGCCGGGCAGCTGCCGTCATTGCCGCCACTCCCAATCATATCTCCTGTTCGCCTTTTCTTTCCCGACTGGACCCTTCCCGCTTGCATGTCATTCCCTACGGCATTGACGTCGATGCGTTCAAGGCTACGGACAGCATTAACGCTCGTGCTGCTGAATTACGTGCACAATACCGCTCTCCGTTAATCCTGTATGTCGGTCATTTGGTTTATTATAAAGGTCTGAACATTCTGCTGAAAGCTCTGCGGTCTACTGACGCCTTCCTGGTTATTGCCGGTACCGGTCCGCTCCTCAATTCTCTCCAGGCCCAGACTGCCTCTCTCGGTCTTGCCGACCGGGTCAGTTTTCCCGGCTCAGTCGATCAGGATACGCTTGTCGCTCTGCTGCACGCCTGTGATGTGTTCTGCCTGCCCTCAACATTTAGAAGTGAAGCATTCGGTATTGTTCAGCTCGAAGCGTTCGCCGCCGGCAAACCTGTCGTCAGTACCAACCTCCCCTCCGGCGTTCCCTGGGTGAATGAACATATGACCTCCGGCATGGTCGTCCCTCCCGGAGACCCACCCGCTCTCGCTGAAGCTCTGAACCGTCTTCTGGCAGACGACGAGTTGCGCCTGCGTCTCGGCCGCCAGGCCTATGATCGCGTCCGGTCTCGCTTCACCGCTTCGCGAATGGCCGATGACACCCTGGCCGTCTACAATACCGTCATGAAAACCAATAATTAAATGACTCCGGGGGGTCTTATTCCGAAAAAGATATCACTCCAGGCTCCAATACTCCCATTACTCCATTACTCCATCACTCCACTACTCCAATTCCTGAACAGAACCCCTCTTTTTTTCTAACGCGCAGGCAAACCCTGATATTCCCTATTCAAATTTCAGCCCCTTTTTCGTATAATGTTATAGTCTATACTAATAATGCTCAAATTCATCAACGTTTGTATGCTTGAATCAATACGCACATATTTTTCTAATGAACATGGCGAAATCCATTATCATTTTTATATCGCCCTGTTCATCCTGGCCCTGGTTTCCACCTATCTGTTTACCATGGTCCTGATTAAACTATCTTCCCGCTTCGGTCTGCTCGATAAACCCGATCAGCGCCGTATTCATCAACGCGCTGTCCCTAAACTGGGCGGCCTGGCCATCTTTCTCTCTATGGCCCTTACCTTCTGCGTCGCCGCACTGCTCCATCCCGCCGTTGCGGTAGACCTGCTTGATCCGAAATCCATAGCCATTTTTGTCGGTATTACCGTTATGCTCCTGCTGGGCATCTATGATGACTTGTTCCAGGCCTCCTGGATGTGGAAGTTTACGATCCAGATCGTCGCCGCCTGCTTCGTTATCAGCAAGGGCCTTGTCATTATGGAAATTACCAATCCTTTCGGCTCTACTATCAAGTTTTATCCCATGCTCGGTTTCGTCTTCACGATTGTCTGGCTGATCGGTATTACCAACGCCGTCAACCTCTCCGACGGCCTCGACGGCCTCAGTACCGGCATTGTCCTGATCGTCGCCGCGGTCACGTTCGCCAATTCTCTTTATCTTACCCAGACCCGGCCCGAACAGTCTGAACTGTTCATTTTCGCTACGGTTACCAGCATTACTCTGATCGGCGCCAGTGTCGCTTTCCTCCGATTTAATTTTTATCCCGCTAAAATCTTTCTCGGTGACACCGGCAGCCTGTTTCTGGGTTTCCTGATCGCCTGTATCGCAGTCCGCAGTTCTCAGCTCAGTACGACTACCTTTGCTTTTGTCGTTCCCGTTATCGCTCTCGGCCTGCCTATTCTCGATACCGTCCTCGCCTTCCTGCGCCGGACTGCTAAACGCCGCAATCCTTTCCAGGCCGATCTTCAGCATATTCATCATAAAATGATCGAAAGCGGATTATCCCATCCCGAAACGGTCCTGGTCCTCTACGCCTTTTGTGTCCTGCTCGGGCTCGCCGCCCTGGTCCTTGCTCTCAAGAAAAATGAATATGCCGGGATTGTTCTGTTTGTCCTGACTATCGTTACGCTTATCGGTTTTAAAAAATTCGGTATTCTTGATATTACCCGCCTCTGGGGTATCCATAATCCTCCTGAAAAAAGCGCCCATAAAAAGTCCGGGAACCATAGTTCTTCTTCCAAAGGCCCTTCGGCATGAACGCTTCCCGTCAATCTATCTATCAGCTCCTGAGCCAGTACCTGCACCAGGAAGCTGCTAACGAAAACCTGGACGACCTGTGCATTACCCGCCTGCCGCCCACACCCGGTTCGCCCACGTCAATACACTATTCTCCCGCTCCCGCCGCAACGGCAGCCGCTGCTCTTAATGACTCAACCCAGGAGCCCTATACCTTGGATATTTCTGATACTGATTCCCCCGCTCAATTCGTTATTCCGGACGGCTCGAAACAATCCCAGCTCGATGCCTTGCAGGCTTTTATCGGCCAATGCCCTGAATGCCCCGTCCTTGTCCGTAACCGCCGCTCTGTCGTCTTCGGTTCCGGTAATCCCGATGCCGATATCATGTTCGTCGGTGAAGCTCCCGGCAATGATGAAGATATTCAAGGCATCCCTTTCGTCGGCCGCGCCGGACAACTGCTCATGAATATTATTGAGAAAGGCATGAAAATGAGCCGCGATGATGTCTATATCGCTAATATCCTGAAATGCCGGCCGCCCAATAACCGTAATCCCCAGGCCGATGAAGTGCGGAACTGTACCCCGTTCCTGCACCTGCAACTCGATATTATCAAGCCCCGCGTCATTATCGCCCTCGGCTTGTTCGCCGCTCAATTCCTGACCGGCAAGGAAATTGGCATCGGTAAACTGCGCGGCCAGTTTCATTATTATCGCGATATCCCGGTTATGCCGACCTATCATCCCGCCTACCTGCTGCGGAATTACAGCCGCGAAAGCCGCCAGAAAGTCTGGGATGATATCCAGCTCGTTATGCAATATTTACGTGAAAATCCCGGCAAAAACGCCTGATACTCACCCGTCCGACACTGTCTGACTTGTCCGACTTGTCCAACAACCTGAACCCTGAACCCTGAATGCTCATCAGCGTCGCCTTTGAATTCAGACTCGACCAAACCTACAGCTATACCGTCCCCCCACAGCTGCAAGGATTGGTTACTCCCGGTATGCGCATAGAAGCCTCTTTCGGCCGTTCCATGCGCACCGGCTATATTGTCGAATTGAATCCCCCCGCTGAATCCGGTATAACCTACAAAGCTATCGAGCGCGTTCTGGATCCCGAACCGATTATTACTCCCGAATTAATGCAGCTTGCCCGCTTTGTATCCCGCTATTATTATTGCCCGCTCGGTCCCGTCTTGCGCTGCTTCCTGCCCGCCGCGGTTCGGAAACGCACGTCCGAAGCTGTCGAGGTTCATGTCGTTCGTCCCGCCAAACCCCTCTCGGAACTGCATGCCTATGCGCGCCAGATCATCCGCCGCGCCCCGCGCCAGGCTAGCGTCCTGGTGTATTTAGCCGATTATTACGAACGGGCTGCCGGCGAAGAGGAACATGTATTGCGCCTCAGTGAACTCGTTGCCCGGGCTGATACATCCACCCGCGTCGTCCGCCAGTTGGAACAAAAACAATTACTGACTATCTCCCTAGAAAAACATTTCGACGACTCCCGCGGCATTGTTGTGCCCGAAGGCACGCCGATACTCAATCCAGCTCAACAAACTGCCGTTGACGCCATCTGCGCCAAACTCGATACGTTTCAGCCCTTCCTCCTCCACGGCGTTACCGGCAGCGGTAAAACCGAAGTGTATCTGCGCGTTATCAAAGATGCTCTCGAACGCGGTAAAGGCGCCTTAGTCCTCGTGCCCGAAATCGCTCTGACTCCCCAGACCGTCGAACGCTTCCGCTCACGCTTCGGTGAACATGTAGCCGTGCTGCACAGCAACTTGTCCGAAATGGAACGCTGCCGTCACTGGTGGAGTATTCGTGACGGCCATGCCCGCATCGTCGTCGGCGCCCGCTCTGCCGTCTTCGCTCCCGTGCGCGACCTGGGAGTAATCGTTGTCGATGAAGAACACGAACGCACGTATAAACAATCCGAAGAGCAACCCCGCTATCATGCCCGCGATGTTGCCGTTCTGCGCGCGAAACTCCAGTCCTGCCCTGTTATTTTAGGCAGCGCTACTCCCTCCCTCGAAAGCGTCTTTAATGTACATCAGAATAAGTATATTCTGCTCGACCTGCCCGCGCGTGTCGTAGCCGAAAAACCGCCCGAAGTCCAGCTGGTCTCTATGGCCGAAGAAGCGAAAGTCGCTCCCCAGCTCGGTGTCATCTCCCGCTCCCTCAGACAGGAACTTGACCACTGCCTCAAAAATAATGAACAGGCGCTCCTGTTTCTCAACCGCCGCGGCTACTGTCCCGTGCTGTCGTGTCCTGTCTGCGGTTATGTCAAACGCTGTGACCAGTGCTCGGTCTCCATGACCTATCACACTAAAAAAGAAATCCTGCTCTGTCACCTGTGCGGCACACAGGAAAAATATAAACCTCCCTACTTCTGCGAAAGCTGTAAACAAAAACTCTCCCTTTCAGGATTTGGTACTCAGCGCATTGAAAAAAATATCGCCTACCTCTTTCCCAATTCCCGTATCGCCCGTATGGACCGTGATACGACTACCCGCCGCGGTAGCCATGAGCGTATTCTTAACGCCTTCGCCCGCGGAGAAATCGACATCCTGCTCGGTACCCAGATGATTGCCAAGGGGCTTGATTTCCCCAATGTTACCTTAGTTGGTGTCATTAATGCCGATATATCTCTGCATGTTCCCGACTTTCGCGCGACCGAAACGACCTTTCAACTCGTTACCCAGGTTTCCGGCCGCTCGGGACGCGGAGTTAAACCGGGCAAAGTCATTGTTCAATCCTTCACTCCTGAAGACCCGGCTATCAGTTTAGCCGTTGCGGGCGATTGGCAGACCTTTGCCGAAAATGAACTCGCTGCCAGAAAATCTTTGTCGTATCCTCCCTTTACTCATATTATTCATGTGCTCGTGAAAGGCAAGGATGAACAGATCGTCGTGCTCGAAACCCAGGAACTGTGCGACCGCCTTACCAGGAACGCTAAAAGCAACGCGGCGAAAGGCACGCTCATTTCGGTCCTCGGTCCCGCTCCAGCCGCTCTGGCGTTAGCCCACGGCTACCATCGCTGGCAGATTATGTTTAAGGTTACTTCCGTGTTTACTGT
>CAZCLS010000282.1:0-5917 GCA_964499565.1 uncultured bacterium | reverse complement strand
CCGCTCCCGCTCACTCAGAACTCAGGAAATTCCGAAGCTCAGAACTTCGGAACTGTTAAAGAACGAACCCGCGGCTTTGTCAAAATTCAGGACGGCTGTAATCAGTTCTGCGCCTATTGCAAGGTGCCCTATGCCCGCGGAGCTCCCCGCAGCAGGCCCCTGCCGGATATCCTGAATGATATTACTGCGTACGCCGGTCTGGGCTGCCGGGAAGTTGTGCTTTCCGGAATTCATATCGCCGCCTATCAGGAGGGAGAGCTGAACCTGCCCGGTTTGCTTGCCGCTATCGCCGGGCAAACACGTATTCCGCGCCTGCGCCTCAGCTCGGTGGAAGCTTCGGCCTGCACGGATGAGCTGCTCGAGGTTTTCAGAACCTGGCCAGCGTTCATGCCCCATCTTCATATCCCGCTCCAGTCCGGAAGTGATACGGTTCTGAAGTTGATGAACCGGAAGACTGACAGCGCTGGTTTTCTGCGTGCTGCCCGCGCTTTTCTGTCCGTGTCGTATAAAGCAGTCATTACAACAGACTGCATGGTCGGCCTGCCCGGAGAGACTAACGATGATTTTCTGCAAACCTGCGCTATTGTTGATGACATTCCCTTTGCCAAAGTGCATATCTTCCCGTTCTCTCCCCGGTCCGGTACCGCGGCAGCACGCATGAAACGGCTGTTTGTTCCGCCAAAAGAAATAAAACGCCGGGAACACGTTCTGCTCGACTATGCCAGAACCGCGGCGGCCCGCTGCCGCAAGGCATTTGCCGGAGCAGTTCTGCAGGTCCTGTTTGAAGATGTTTCGGCCCGGGGCTGGGAAGGCTTTTCAGAAAATTATCTGCGTGTCCGATCGGCCGCTCCGGATATTCAACCCAATCAGATCATCACGGTTGATATGCGTAATCCTAAAAACGAGTTTGTCGAGCAATGATACGCCCCTGCTTATATCGTTTCTGCTGGCTGTGGGTGCGCGGCTACCTGGTCCTGTATCATCGCTACCGGGTTTATAATCGCCACAGGGCGCCGCTTGTCCCGGGCTGTGGAATGCTCGTTGCCAGTAATCATTGCAGCTATATCGATCCGCTGGTAATCGGTAACGCCTTCTGGCATCCGATCTGGTATCTGGCCCGCAGCACTCTTTTTCAACGGTCTCGGTTCTTTACCTGGCTGATTTCTTCCCTGAACGCGATTCCTATCTCGCGTGTGCGGCTGAATGTGATTACCTGGCACCGCGTGCGCGAACTCTGCAAACAAGGGCAGTGGGTCGTTATTTTTCCTGAAGGGACCCGCTCTGAAGACGGTGAGCTGCATAAAGGCCTGGCTGGTGTCGGTATGTTCGCAAATAAAATCGGCGTTGATATCGTTCCCGTCTATCATGAGGGCACGTTCGAATCCTGGTCCCGCTATATGCGCTTTCCGAGCCCGTGCCGGATCAGGGTTAATATCGGTTCCCCGCTCAAAATGTCCCAGTGGGATCATTTGCCCGACGGCAGACCTAAATATCAGGCTATTGCCGATGCGCTTATGGCCGCGATTCAAAACCTTAAAGATGAACTTCAGAACAAATGAACGTATGAACTTCAGAAGTAATGAACGACGGTTCCCACCGCTGCTGGTTCAACCGCTGTTCACAGCAAAATACCGGAGAACCGTCCATGCCTGACCCGGCTCCCTCTATCGTTTTCTGGGGCACACCCGAGGCCGCCGCGAGCTGCCTGCGTTTCATGCTCGATGCGCGCTGCAATGTCGTCGGCGCCGTTACCCAGCCAGATCGGCCTGTCGGCCGTAAACAGGTTGTTACGCCGTCCGCGGTAAAACTGCTTGCCATCAGCCATTCAATCCCGGTTGTTCAGCCCGAGCGCATAAAAGATGAAACCTTTGTCGAACAGATCAGAGCCTGGAAACCGGATATCTGTGTTATTGTTGCCTATGGACGGATTATTACCCAAACCATGATCGATATTCCATCCGCGTTCCTAAACCTGCATTTTTCTCTCCTGCCGCGCTATCGCGGCGCCGCTCCTGTTCAGTGGGCTGTCATGCATGGCGCAACCGCCACCGGTGTTACGGTCCAGCACCTTGCCCTTGAATTAGATACCGGGGACATTATTATGCAGCATAGCGTGCCAATCTCAGAAGACGATACTGCCGAGTCTGTGCTGGACAGGTGTGTCAATGTTGGCGCGCCGCTCCTGGTTCGAGCCATAAACGCGGTGCATGACGGTACCGCTCCGTGTGCCCCCCAAAATAATGATGAAGCTACGTACGCCCCGAAAATCAATAAACAACATGGATATATTACCTGGCAGATGTCGGCACGCCAGATATGCAACCAGGTCCGCGCCTGTACTCCCTGGCCCGGAGCAACAACCTGGATAGAAGGTGTTCCCTGTAAAATTCTTGCCGCGCGGGTTGATGCTGAAGAAGCGCATGAGCTTGTTCCCGGAACAGTGCTTGAATCAAAAAAGCACGTAAAAGTTGCGGCGCAGCCCGGTATTGTTGAAATTCTTGAATTACAGCCGTCAAATCGGCCGAAAATGAGCGCTGAAGCGTTCCTTGCCGGTCATCGGCACGCCGTTACCCGCTTTCAATCCTGGACTGGAGACCACCCTGAATAAATCAGATACCAATCAGCATCCCCGGAATACCTCTGCCCGTTTTATTGCCTGGCAAGTGCTGCAGCAGCTTGAATCGCAGAAGTTCAGACTGCATGCCGATGACGCCCTGCATGAAGCCGCGCGGACGGCCGGCCTGTCGTCGAATGATACCAGCCTCGCTTTTATTATCCTTTCCGGCTGCCTGCGCGAGACGTCGCTGCTGTCGTTTTATATCGCCCGCTATTCCTCGCGACCGCTCGATGCTATCGACCCGGGTCTGCGCTGGTTTCTGCTGATCGCGCTGTACCAGATTCTTTTTCTCGACCGTGTGGCGGATTACGCCGCGGTGAACGAAACCGTTAAAATGTGTAAAAAGGTTTACAAACCTGACTGGGGCTCTTTTGCCAATGGCATTCTGCGCTCGATTCTCAGAGATATTTCCGCCGGCCGTCAGCCGTCACTGAAAAATCTGCCGCTTGCCACGGCCTTTTCTCATCCCGAGTGGCTCGTGAAAAAGTGGATAGGGGAGTATGGTGAAGAAGAGACCTGTAAAATTCTGACTTGGAATAACCGCTTTCCCGAACACTATGCCCGCTCGCGCGTACCCGTGCCTGAACTTACAGCCGCTCTGGGTTCTAACCTGGTTCAGCCCACTCCCGACATTGACAGTTCAGCAGTTAAGATGTTCAAAACTTCAGAAGTTGTGAACTCAAAAACTTTTGAAGAAGGGAAGCTCTATATCATGCAGCCCTGGTCGCTGCATGCCGTGCGGCAGCTCCCGCTCCCAGAAAAAGGCCGCGTTCTTGATATGTGCGCCGCCCCGGGCGGGAAAGCGATTGCTATGGCGGATGCCGGGAGCGCGCTGACTGTTACTGCTGTCGATGAAGATTCACGCCGGATGGAACGATTGAAAGAAAATATCGCCCGCTGCCGCGTCTCGAACGTAATACCCGTCCTGCTGGACGCGCGCGAATGCGCCCGTCATTTCGGCCCGGCCGCTTTTGATGCTGTGCTTCTCGATGCACCCTGCACCAGTTTAGGAGTCATTCAACGCAAACCTGAAATCCGATGGCGCGCCAACCCCGCTTCTATTCTTACCACTACCAAAATCCAGAAAGAATTGCTTCAGACGGCGATTGACTGTGTTGTACCGGGCGGGTACGTTCTCTATGCGGTCTGCTCGTTCTCTCCCGAGGAAACCCGGCAGATCGTGCTGCCCCTGGTTGAAAAAAACGAGGGTATTGTTTGTGTCAAAGACAAACTGAATCTGCCGGGAGAACGAAACATGGATGGCGGCTACTGGGCTCTGCTGCAAAAGAGCGCAATGGGGTAGCTGCTGCTTGGGGGGTGGGGTTACAAAGGATTAATGGGTTGAAGGGGATGAAGGGGTTTAATCCGGCAGCTGCCGGATCGGGTTGAAAAGCACTGCGTGCTCGTGGGTTGAATGGGGTGGGTCGGATAGGGCAGAGCTTCCAGCCTGCCACCATACCTGCATACCCTTAATCGCCAGTCGCTGTGGACAAAGGGCCAAAGGCCGTTATCCGCTTTGCCCTGTGGTGTGCGAAGCTGCACCAGCAGGGATGTCCGACCTTATTGTAGGGGAGGGCCTTGCGCTTTGCTCTGCTTTGCCCTGTGAAGCTTTACTTCTACGGGGTGAAGTTTTACTTCTCTGGGGCCCTCCCGCCTTATGCTCCGCGCAAACGTACACAACGATTCACGATACAATCCATGCAACGATTATCAATATTAAAAAAACAGCCTGAAGGCTGGACTCCAACGGCTGCATACACGTGTTTGAGTACACGCTTTAGTATGCTTTTTTTCATATACCTGCACTAGCACGTACGACCTACGGCTCACGGCTCTTTTGTCGTACTCGTACTCGTACTCGATCTCGATCTCGATTTCGATTTAGTGCTTACGTGCTTACGGATCACCGATTACGGACCACAGACATCGGACATCGAAACATATCCCAAGCTAACATGCCAATTCCCAAGCACACACGATCGACCCTCAGCTCTCTGCCCTCTGTCTTCTGTCCTCTGTCCTCTGCCCTCTGCCCACAGTCGCCCGTGTGGAACCGGCCTCCCACACTAATATTCATATGTCTGCAAACCGGAGTAGCCCCTGGCTTCTACGAAGCCGGGGCGGGGAGCGGGAGGAAGACGGAAGTGCGTGCGGGGACAGGCGGCCCCGGGATATGTAAATCCCAGGGGCTACCGAAGCCCGAACTCAGCAGGAATCTCTGTAGCCGGTCTCGCCGAGGACGGTTTTGTGCTACTCACGGCCCTCGAAGTAGCCACCGTTTGTCCCTAAACGGCGGACTAATACACATACCCCGGCTCTCCAGCCTGCGGCTTTCGAGGAGTGGGAGAGTGGGGGAGTGGGGGAATTGTGAGCTGGGGTGCGGCGGAGAAGGGTGTGCAGGTATGGTGGCAGGCTGGAAGCACTGCCCTACTTGCTGGCCCAAGCACACACGATCGACCCTCAGCTCTCTGTCCTCAGCCCTCGGTCCTCTGTCCTCGGCTCTCGGACATCGGACATCGGACATCGGATAACGGCCCTCGGACATCGGACATCGGACATCGGATAACGGCCCTCAGCCCTCAGCCCTCTGTCCTCAGCCCTCTGCCCTCTGCTGAACCCTGAACCCTAAACCCTAACAACCTATAAAGGCCCTATACTCGCATCCGGCCTTCAAACTTTTTCCATCACTGAATCCTTCCGGCCGGTTGGCTAATTCCTGAATCATTGTTGTGCGCCATCCGCTCAGCAATTCAGCCCATTGGCCGTCTCTAGCCAGATCATGCAGTTCCCGCGGATCGGTAGACAGATTAAACAATTGTTCAGTCCCGTCTCCCGGCCTCCAGATATATTTAAACACGCCATCGGTCAGCATATGATGAGCCTGTTCATTACTGTAGCACGGGGAATGTTCGCTGTGGAGAAACTCGCGCACCGGCCGGTCCTCTCCGTTCAATATACCAAGTAAACTCTTGCCATCTATATCAGCCGGTGTATCCAAGTCCGCAACCGCCAGCAGGGTCGGCAGTATGTCTTCCAGGCACACCACCTGCCGGCACACCTGTCCCTGCGCCAGGCCAAGGTCGGTCGATCCGCATATAATAAACGGAATCCGGGCCGACCCCTCGTACGGCTCGCATTTTCGAAAGAAGCAGTGGTCACCAAGCATTTCGCCATGATCAGAGGTAAAAACGATCAGCCAGGGTCTGCCTGCTGTGCGGCTGATGGTTATAAAATCAGTAATCAACCAATACACCTGGTCATCCACATGATTTATAAGGGCGTAATACCCGGCTTGAGCCG
>CAZCLS010000281.1:0-5974 GCA_964499565.1 uncultured bacterium | reverse complement strand
GCCCGGCGTGTAGCCGCTCATTTGGGTATCCCTCATTATGTCACTGATGTAACCGACCAGTTCACCTGCTCGGTTGTCGAACCGTTCGTCCAGGAATACGCCCGCGGCCGTACTCCCAATCCCTGCACTATCTGCAATCGTGTCCTTAAATTTAAACTGCTGATCGATGCCGCCAGCGACATCGGAGCGGACGCCGTCGCTACCGGTCATTACGCCCGCATCGAACGCGATGATTCTAACCTCTGTCATCTTAAAACCGGGATCGATTCATCCCGCGACCAATCCTATTTCCTGTTTAATCTTTCTCAGGCACAACTTCAACGCTCTATCTTTCCCCTCGGCGACTGGCATAAATCCGCTATCAGAAAAAAAGCCGACCTCCTAAAGCTCCCCGTCGCCGATAAACCCGACAGCCAGGAGATTTGCTTTATACCCCATGATGATTACTCCCGCTTTATTAAAGAAAAGTATCCCCATACTCTCAAACCCGGTGATATCGTTGATACCAAAGGAATATACCTCGGTTCCCATCCCGGTATCCAGTTCTATACCATCGGCCAGCGTAAGGGTATCGGCGCTCATGCCGGTAGAAAATATGTCGTGCGTATCGATGCCGCCAATAACAGAATCGTTATCGGTGATAATGATGACCTTTTTCGCTCTGAATTGCGCCTGCGACACTGTAACTGGATCGTCCCACCCTCCGCTTCTGAATTCAGGGCTGCCGCGAAAATCCGGTCAACCTCTCCCCCCGCCCTCTGTACTGTCATCTGTAACCCGGATTATATCACCCTTCGCTTCGATCAGCCCCAACGCGCTATCACTCCGGGTCAGGCCGGCGTGGTCTATCTCGCTGATGAACTCCTCGGCGGCGGGTTTATTGATCCGCTCTCCTGAACACAAATTCCACGTGGGATGAAAGAGAGGAAAATATGGTCTCGCGCAGAAACGCAGAGGCGCAGAGTATGATGGTAAACGGTCCAGTACAATAGTATACAGTTCGGTGAAGTAATTAAATGCCTGAATCATGGTATCAAAGAAAGATCCTCTCTGCGGCTCAGCGTCTCTGCGGGAGAAAAGAATTTAGAGAACGTAATACAATGAGCCAAAGGTATGGGTATACTGTATTGTATAAAACATATTTGCGTTCCTTTTTCACCCCTTCCAGAATTAGGGAGTGAGCAACGGATACTCCTTGAATCCCGTTAACTGGCACTCCGGCTGCGGTACCAGCCCGAACGCGTCGCGCACTTTCTCCTGCATCAGTCGCGCTAATGTTATTATTTCCGTTGCCGTCGCCCTGCCCCGGTTGACTATCATGTTGGCATGCTTGTGCGATACAATCGCGTCTCCCACCGCCAGGCTTCCTTTGATGCCCAGCTTGTCTAAATACCACGCTACCGCCGTCACTTTCCGTCCCTGTTCTTCCAGGGTTACTTCTTCGGGAGAAAAATTCTGGAAAAAACTGCCGCACGTCCCTTCGCGTGGATAACGCCGCTCCCGATGCCGTATGATTTCGTCCCGCCGGCCCCAGGCATACGCGCTTTCCAGCTCCGATCCTTTGCGCATCCTGAATGTCGCGTCAATCAGTATATGCTCGCGCCGGTGCAGGCGCGATCGGTCATACCCGAATCCAAACCAGCTGTTCCCCGCTTCATGTACCGTCCCGCTCTCCCGCTCCATCACATGTGCAGAGACCAGATACTCGGACAGCAGATATTCAAAGTAATGGATGTTGATGTATACCGCCCCTCCCACGCTGCCCGGAATACCGCTGAATTCTTCCAGCCCCAGCAGATTGTGCTTCATCGCGAAATCTATGACGGTCTGAAACGATGTGCCCGCTCCCGCTTGAAGCAATACCAACTCTTCTTCCTCCGAATCCTGCTGTATATCACAAAAGGCATTAGCCGGCTGTATCACTAATCCGTTTACCCCGTCGTCACTGATCAGGATGTTCGCTCCCTCCCCTAGTACCACCGTTTCCAGCTCCTCCTCTTGTGCGTATGCCAGTGCTTCCTGCATATCTTCCGTACTCGCCGGCCGGCAAAACCATCTCGCCCGGCCTCCGGTTTTAAACCAATTCAATTCTTGTAAGTCTTTGTTCGGTATGAATTCCATTCTGCTTTCCTGTCTGTTTTGCGTCTATTATATCCGAATCAGATGCCAAACTCAATATTGACTCATTCTCCTTATTGCAGTATAATAAGGCTTTGGGTTTCGAAACGTTATTATTCATCTTAATTTTACAACTGTTTGCGTTATGTCTGATGTTACTCTCGTCGGGGTGAAAAAAGTCTACGATAATTCCGTCGTCGCTGTTCAGGACTTTAATCTGCATATCCAGGATAAGGAGTTCGTCGTCCTCGTCGGACCCTCCGGGTGCGGTAAATCTACTACCCTCCGCATGGTCGCCGGCCTCGAGGAAATCTCCGACGGTACGATTAAAATCGATGACCGTATCGTCAATGATGTCCCGCCTAAAGACCGCGATATCGCCATGGTCTTTCAGAATTATGCCTTGTATCCCCATATGTCGGTCTATAAGAACATGGCCTTCGGCCTTAAATTGCGCAAATATCCTAAAGATGAAATTGACGCGCGCGTCAGAGAAGCCGCCGCTATCCTCGGCCTCGATGATTACCTTAACCGGAAACCGAAACAACTCTCAGGCGGCCAACGCCAGCGCGTCGCCGTCGGCCGCGCGATTGTCCGTAAACCAAAAGTCTTCCTCTTCGATGAACCGCTCTCAAATCTGGATGCTAAAATGCGCGTCCAGATGCGTACCGAAATATCGAAACTCCATACCCGACTCCAGGCTACTATGCTCTATGTCACCCATGACCAGGTCGAAGCTATGACGATGGGTGACCGTATCGTTGTCATGAAAGACGGCCATATCCAGCAAGTCGCCGATCCAATGACCCTGTATAACTTCCCCGATAATAAATTCGTCGCCGGCTTTATCGGCAGCCCTCCCATGAATTTTCTGGATTGCTCCGTTATCTCTCAGAATAATGCCGTCTGGATCGATGCCGCTCTCTTTAACCTTAAAGTCACTAACGAACAAGCCCGGGCCCTGACACCCTATATCGGTAAAAATGTCGCCTTCGGTATCCGCCCCGAAAATGTCTATGACAGAAAATATGAAATCGATGCAGACCCCGATTGCTGCGCTGAAGCGGTCGTTGTCGTCGTCGAACCGATGGGCGCTGAAACCTACCTCTATCTCTCGGCCGGTGACCATTCCTTTATCGCTAAAGTCGGCGGCCAGGAACGTCACCGCGCTTCCGACCCTATTGCCCTGCACTTTGATATGTCTAAAGCCCACTTCTTTGATGTCGATACTGAAAAAACGATCATTTGAGTCCCGGACTCTTACCGCCGGCGCCACTCTCTTCTGCGCCGCCTTGTGCGCTCAGGCTGATTTCCTTCCTTCAGCGCCTGATCCTCCCCCCGCTTCCTCTCAACCCGTCTATTCTGTTCCTGAAGATTTTAATCCGGCCCAGGCCGGCTTTTCTTTTATTGATATTCCCCGCTCTGTCCGCTTTGTCTACGATCCTTCCCTCTATGCCGGTCCTCTGCGCTCCGGTGAAGTCATCTATGTCGTCGGTGCCTTTAATGCCTGGAATACATCCCCCGATCCCAAAACCTGGGCTTTGTCTATTCTACCAGACTCTCGCAACTATACCCTCGATATATCCTATCAGGATTTACTAAAACGCTCTTCATCCGACCCTGTCGAGTTTAAATTCTTTTCCAACCAACGCGGGTGGCAGGAACTTGACCGTATCAGCCCCCAGTATAAAAAAGACAGAAACCTTTTCATCAGTCTCAGCAGCTTTCGCCACGTTCCTTTCCAGGCCGGGTATGAATTTCTCGATTCCATGAACTCTGTCCGCTTTGTCTTTCAACCAGCCCTCTATGATTCCAAATCTTTCAGCCCAACCGATTCGGTCTATCTTGTCGGCTCCTTCAATAACTGGGCTGATGCCGCCGGCGTCAAAGCCTGGAAACTGAGTCCCGCGCCCGACTACGCCTGGTTTGATTTGCGTACGAATACGTCCGCTGTCTCTTCTCCCGGGCTCTCCGGCTATCCCGAATTCAAATTCATATCAGGCCGCGGCGTCTGGCAGGAGGTTTCCCGTATCGATTCCTCCTACCTCCGCAATAATAATTTGTGGCTGAATTTTGATATGTATACCGATATCACCCCGCCACGGCCCATTTCAGCCCGCCTGATTAACACCAATACCATCATTGTCACCTTCAGCGAACTGCTCCATCTCGATGATGCCGGTATCACTTCACACTATTCCCTCTCTTCCGGCGCGGTACTCAGCGCCGCTATTTTCGGCAACGGCAGCCAGGTTATTCTCTCGGTCTCGCCCATTGACTACAAAGCCCTGAATTATCAGCTCAATCTTTCCCTTACCGTGTCTTCCTTGAAAGACGCAAGCAGTATTGCCATGAAATTCCCGGTAACACTTCCCGTTACCCTGGACCAATCTATCCTCTCGGAATTCTTTGACGGATTATCAGCCCCGGACATCCCCCTCGGCTGTACGAAAGAAAACGGGCAGGTCTCCTTCCGCGTTTTCGGTCCGCGCCTTCAAACCGCTGAACTCAGGCTCTTTTCTCGTCCGGATGATTCCACCCCGTTTCTCTCCCGTCCCATGAACAGAGATTCCAATTTCATCTGGTCGGTCTCAGTTCTCGCCAGTAATGCCCTCCACGGCACGTTCTATTCTTTCGCCGTCACGCGCGCGGGTAAACAATCTGTTATCAGTGATCCCTATGCTAAGGCTAATGTTCATTCGCGCGGAAAAAGTATTGTTATCTGGCCCGGCACGAACGACCCGCCCTTCTCCGGCTGGTCCGATCAGCACTATCGTACTCCCCCGCTGAACGATCTGATTATCTATGAAACCCACCTGGCTAATCTTACCGGCGGCAATCCCGTTATTTCAAACCTGGCTCATCGGTACCTGGCGCTAACCAATGCCCCGCCCTGCAGTCCCCTGCATTACCTCAGTTCTCTCGGTGTCAACGCGGTCGAATTCCTCCCCCTTCAGGAATTCCAGAACGGCAGCAGCCTCGATTTTAAATCACATTATCACTGGGGCTACATGACCAGCCTGTACTTCGCGCCTGAAAGTTCCTTCTCGTCCGATCCGGCGGCCCGCAAACAAATCGCCGAATTTAAATGTATGGTCGATGCACTCCATGCCCGCGGTATCGCCGTTATTGTCGATGTGGTCTACAACCATACCAGCAATGCCGATAATTTCCTGTCGGGCGCGGACCCCGATTACTATTTTACCGGCGGTAACCTGTCCGGCTGCGGTAATGACACGTTCGCTTCCCGCCCTTTTATGCGTAAACTTATCCTCGATAGCCTGTGCTATTGGGTGAGTGAATATCATGTCGATGGATTCAGGTTCGATTTGTCTCACTTGATTGCCCAGGAAGGTTTGTTTTCTTCCGAAAATATCAATCGAATCCAACGTGCCAAAGCTACGCAGGGTCCCCTTATCCTTATCGCCGAAAATTGGGCCGATAACCGCTCTTCTATTAAAGGTACTGGCGTGGCTCAGTGGAATGACTGGTTCCGTGAAGATATTAAAAATTATGTTGCGGACGGCAGCCGGCCCGAGTCTGTTCTCAATCGCGTACGCTGGAGCCAAGACCGTAACGCCTATGCCGGCCCGATGGAATCAGTCAATTATTTCGAAAGCCATGACGAGGAATCCCTCGCTAATAAACTCGTTCATGCCGGTATTACTAATCGCAACTGCCGTGCCGGACGCGCCCGTATGGCTGCGCTTATTCTCCTGACTTCCCAGGGCATTCCCATGCTGTGGGAAGGCCAGGAAATGATGCGCAACCGTCCCCGCCAGCTGCAGGATTATACTAATAATATGCTTGACTGGTCCCTGGCCCGGGAAAATGTTGATGTTGTGGACTGCTATCG
>CAZCLS010000280.1:0-6002 GCA_964499565.1 uncultured bacterium | reverse complement strand
GTACGATTGACAATCCGGGGGTGTTTTACTATAATACAGAGCCTAAAGCATAAAGCCGTAAGACGGCTTGAATGTATAACTTAAGAAAGATAATACAACCAAGAAGAGTACTATGCCATCACACAAACATCGTGAAAAACGACTGCGCCAGGCCGAAAAGCGGAATGTAGAGAATACACATGTCAAGACGAAAATTAAATCGCTGACCAAGAAGCTGGCGGCGGAAACCACACCTGAAGGCAAGCAGGCGACAATGAGTGCCGCGGCATCGGCGATCGATAAAGCTGCCAAGTCGGGCGCGATCCACAAACGCACCGCTGCCCGCAAGATATCACGCCTGGCGAAGAAAGCGAACAAAACCGCCTGAAACGCCGCGCATGAAAATCGGCATTATGTCAGATTCGCATGACCACATGACACGAACGCGTCATGCGGTCGACGTGATGATGGAGCGGCAGGTAGAAGCCGTGATACATGCCGGAGACTTCATATCTCCACTGACATTTGACAGTATGAGTCACCTGAATGTGCCCTTTTACGGGGTATTCGGGAATAATGACGGGGAGAAATTATTTCTGAAAAAGCGCTTTGCCGTTCTGGGAGAATTGCATGAGCGCTTTCTTATTGTTGAACTGGGCGGACTGAAGATTATTGTCACTCACGAAGATGCCGTAGCGGAATCTCTGGCCCGCAGCGGTGATTATGATGTGGTAATTTACGGTCATACCCATCTTCCCGATATCCGCACAATAGATAAAACCCTCCTGATCAATCCCGGCGAAGTCTGCGGCTGGCTGAACGGCCGGCCAACGATTGTGATCCTCGACACCGAAACCCGGCAGACGGAACTGATTCCTCTTAAATAGACATTAAGAAAAAAGCAAAAATCAACGTCAGGGATACTTTGAAAATCAGGACGTTCAGGTTTGCTGTTGCTTGAGATGATGGGCGGCCTGGTACATAAACGTTTTCAGGGCGGTTTCTCTGTTCGGGCGGCGGGAACCGTCACAGGACAGTTCCAGGAAAGGGAGATGCAGAGTATTCAGCACAGGTTTCAAGATAGCCGAGCAGGCATTCCCGGGCATGCAGGTAAACGGATACACGTTAAGTATGCCGTTAAAACCGGCCTGGGCATATTCGAGAGCCGAACCGATGGTCAGGGGAGCTTCAGACCCGAGATCGATGGAGAAGAGGGAGGAGCGGGAAAGTGTTTTGTTAACTGACTTGACATTGAAATCAGGTTGAATATCCAGGAGAGGCAAAACCTGGTTGTATATATTCCGGCAGCGCCAGGCAACATATAATGATTCGGCGTCATACCGCAACCAGCGACAGATATTGGAAAAGCAATTGGCAAACCGTATCTGTTTCAATGCTCTGACAACCTGCTGCTTATGAATCCGGGCCTGGCGGTACGCGACATACTGGGTCCATTCCGATATAGAAGAGACGACAACTTCGCCTCCTAACCGTTCTATTTCCCGCACAAGATCAAGATTTGCCCGGGCATGAGACCGTAGAAATATCTCACCGACAACGGCAATCCTTGGATGCCGGGGAGCGGTGGCAGTAATGTTTGAAGAAAGAGAACAGGCAGTATCTTTTAGAATAGCATAGAACTGGTGCATCCGCAGTGCGGCGCCATGCTGTTCAATGGCATCGGTCATCGCGAGCAGGGCCTGGTGGATCAGCGTGTCAGTTATGCCGGGAGAGGATTCATAAGGACGGGCCCGGCGCGCCAACCGGTTCAAGACATCCGCCAGGATAAGCGAAATATACGTCAATTTTTTATATGCGCGAGCGTGCCGGGCTGGTATGAAACCGGTAGTGGAATAAGAATCATCGGCTGAGAGGCAGAAGAAGCGCACGTTTTTAAAATCGGGAAATTGATCAAGAACAAGGCGTTGACAGGCGTTATACATACCGAATCGGCAGGGACCGGCACTGGTAGGCAGAAAATAAACATACGAATCAGGCGAGAAAGCCGAACCCAGACGGGATTGTTCGGACTGAAGATGGTTGAGGAGATCCCCCAGAGTAATCTGGAAGGGAAAACATTCTTTACCGGAGGTGAAGCGTCGGCCCAGAAGTAAACCTTGATAGGATTTCAAAGCAACGGCATTGATATCGAACGCGCGTAAACTGGCGGCCAGTAATTGCGATGCGAAAGAATCCATCTCGGGCACCAGAACAGTTTTAGCACTGACATCAAACCGTTCGGATGAAGACTGCAGAGAAAACTCAGCAGGACAACCTGATTGCGGTAGACGTGATATAGAAGCAGATTTATGCATGCGAATTCACCGTATGCAAGCCATCAACAATATGGCGGTACGCTTCGATTCTGGTCAGCAGGCCGCCTTCGGCGTTATGTTCATCAAGTTCCAGCAGCAAGGGAGGTTTGTGCTGAAGCGCATGACGATAAAAATGGTCAATAAACGAATCCGGTCCGCAGGCGAAATTTGAGAGATGGACACCAAAGAACCGGGGGGAGCGGGCGATACGTTTAGCGGCCCGCATAATACGGTTGCCCATGCCCCAATACATGTGAGGAAGATCATCGAGAGATTCATTATCCACGTCCAGGAAATCAGCCGGAAGGGCGAAGATACCGGCATGAGACAGCAGACGGCCGAGATGGAGGTTACAGCGCTCGTCGTAGAGGTTATAGGGTCTGCCGGTCAGAATCCATACCCGTTCATCAGCGGGCCGGGAATGTAACAATTCATTCCCGCGCTCAAGCAGAGCATTGCAGAATTTCGAATGAACCTGCAGAGCTGTCGTAACGGCTGAGAGCAATCGGGAGCGAACCGGCTTGAGGCTTTTGGGCAGGGCACGGGAGATTGCTTCAGCAATATCATCAGGAGATTCGTCAAGGCGCAGTGTGGGGCGGATGATACGTTGAAGGGGAATGTTCAGGACTGATTGTGGTACATAAGCGGAACCGGAGACAAGTGGGCAGCATACACCACGTTCCGCAGAGGAGGAAACCGGCATAGAGAGAACAGCGGGAAGAAAAATGTATTCAGCGTGATCGAGCAGGTAGCGGACATGGCCGTGAAAAACTTTGACCGGGAAACAGGTTTCGGCCGACATCGTTTCAATGCCATTAGCCGCAATCGAGGCAGTAGTGGGCGGGCTGACAACGACAGAGAAGCCGATTTCGGAAAGAATACGTGACCAGAGGATACCCCATTCCAATCCGTGCAGAGCCAGGGGAATGCCGACAACAGGTTGAGAACCGGAAGAAACGGGCTGGCTGTTTTCGTCCGGGCAAACTGCCCATTCGCGCACGAAGCTTCTGAAAAGATTCTGCCGTTCAGCAAGCAAATCCGGCTGAGGTGTCGCGGAGCAGCGTTGAACGTCAAAGCGCCCGCATTCACCGCCCCAGACACTTGTGCGCCCGTCGAAATTGTACACGTTCAAGGAACAGGAATTATGACAGGATGGATTAGCAGTACACGCGGTTTCGACAACACGGACAGGTGTATTAACCAGGGAAGAAAGGGCAGTAGAACGGGAATGGAAGGAGGAATCCGGATTTAGATACGGAAGGGCTAAGGCGGCGCCGTACGCGCCCATGACCTCACGATCTGGCGGTAGAATCAGGGAATGTCCGAGCAGTTGTTCAAAGGCGGCGACGACAGCCAGATTGAGAGATGTCCCGCCCAGGAACATAATGCGTATTCCCAGCGGGCGGTCGCCGGAAACACGGTTCAGATAATTGCGGGCAATCGCGTAGCATAACCCGGCAACCAGGTCTTCGCGGGAAGAGCCGTTCTGCAGATAACTGAGCAGTTCCGATTCCATAAAAACGGTACAGCGGTCAGCTAAGTCAACCGGATTACGGGCAGCCAACGCCATTTTCTGGAACTGGCCGATAATGGAAATATCCAATTTAGCAGCAAGCTCTTCCAGGAAACTGCCGGTACCGGCGGAACAAACCTTGTTCATTTCAAAGTCTAAAGGGAGCATGCGGGAAATGTGAATATATTTTGAATCCTGGCCGCCGATTTCGATAATTGATTCAACAGTGGGATCTATATGAACCGCCGCTCCGGCATGGGCGCTGATTTCGTCCAGGACGCTATCGGCATTAAGGAAATCCGCGGCGACATAGCGGCCGGAACCAGTGGTAGCAATACCGGAGATGCGGCCCGCGAGATTATGTTCCCTGAGCAAACCCGCGAGCAGCTCGCGGACAGCATCAATCGGTTTACCGCGAGTCTGGATATAGCGTTTGGCGATAACAGCTCCTGAATCATCGATAAGAACATATTTGGTAGTAGTAGAACCGACATCGACACCGAGCCGGAGAAAGGATGAAATGGCAGGTGAGGATGAACGATGAGCATTGGTATGGTGAACAGCTGGTCGAGACGAATGAATGTGCAAGGGTGGGGCAGAGGAAGGTACGGCAGGGGTAAGAGCAGGGGAGAGAGAATCGGGAAGCGGGACTGAGCCGGACCAGCCCATAGCGCGGGCTTGAAGAGCCGCGCCGATAGCGCCCAGGGAGGCAAAATGGTCGGGAACAACAAGCTTGGGATAATAGTGTTGGAAGGCTTCGCGCTGCAATTGATTTGAAGCGGAACCACCGATAAAAACAGCAGGATAGCTAATCTCTTTAGCGCCGATCAGAGTGCTGATATAATTCGCGGCGTTACCGAAGTGGAGACCGGCAATAATATTTGCAAGCGACTCGCCTTTGTTTTGCAGATGGATCATATCCGACTTGGTAAAGACCGTACATCGGCAGGCAACCTGGGCGGGAGAAGAATAGGACAGGCCAAGTGTAATGAATTCACGCAGGAGACGGTCTGATTGGGAGTCCGGAGCAGAAGAGTACTGTTCACACACGCGCGGCATCAAGCGTTCGGCCTGTTGATCGATGAACGAGCCGGTACCGGAGGCGCAGGGGCTGTTAGTGGTAAAGGTATCAATACGCCAGGAACCGTTTGCATGAGAGAGCTGCAAAAACAAAGCGGTTTGGCCGCCGATGCTCATGATAGTCCGCGTCCCGGGCACCTGGTGCAGAGTGCCCATAACCAGGGCAATAGAATCAATTTCACAATTGGTTCCAAACAGTTTGGCGAGACGTTTACCATGAGAACCTGTAAACGTGACGGAATGGACCTGGGCGGGAGGGAAGCGTTCATACACCTGGCGCAGGACGGCACAGGTGTTTTCCCGGACGCGGCCGAAGTGCCGGGTATAGGAATGTTCGTATACAAGGGAACCGGAACTGTCGAGGACTGCGCAATTTATACTGACGGCACCAGCGTCTATGCCGATATCATACCCTGAATCCGCGATGGGATGGAACTTGTCAATAGTTTTGTGATGTTTCAAGAATAGTATTATAATCGTACACTATAATCGTGGCCGTAATCTCAGACTGAAAAGAGAGTACAAATGAATGATTGAAACGGCGCATAGATGTGAAGAAAAATTAACACCCAAACAGATCAAACGATAGAATCACATATTGACTATTTTCGCTTTAGCAGCTTTTTCTTTGGCGTTGTAGACGACCTTGGAAGAATTATCATGAATTTCGGATCCGGGCTCGAACGTTACGCCAAGCATAGTTGCGGCTTTGAACTTATTAGATTCGCACATGGTATTTTTAATATCGTCATAATACTGCATATTAACCATCATATTGCCTTCATTAGCCTTCGTAATAACGTACTTGAACTTAATCTTGCCGTCTTTGATGGAGGCTTTAAACATGCCATAGGCAGGAAAGCGAGAATTATGATCACTGCGGGAATCCACATAATAGAAAAAACGTTGTTTGTAGCGGGTACCGTCCGAGCCGAGAACACCGGTAGCATCCTTGTAAAAGAAATGGTCGAGACTGTCAACTTCGCCTTCCTGCCGGGCTGCGATGCGGAAGGAGGGGATTTCGTTAAAATTGTTATAGGCGGTAGGGCATTCGCCGGCGATTTTCCAGCCTTGCTGAGCGTCGGAACTTTCCTCGCTTTTATATTTGAATTTCC
>CAZCLS010000279.1:4548-6005 GCA_964499565.1 uncultured bacterium | reverse complement strand
GATTACATAGCGTATGTTCATATCAAGGACGGTGTAATGGTTCATGATCCTGAAAAAGATGGCATGAGCTGCAAATTTACCTGGCCGGGTGATGGTGACGGGGATGTGAAACGGATTCTGCACGACCTTATCGACCAGGGATATGACGGAGGAATTTCAATTGAGCCGCATATGGGAGCGGTTTATCATGATCCCTCGATCACGTCTGATGCCGCGGCGCGCTATGCAACGTACTTAGAATACGGTCGCCGGATTGAAAGAATAATTGACGAATGCACACAACACTAGCCTGGATTGCTGATGCGATTATGATCACGACCGGGGATACTTGCTAACACGATGGTACCACTAATGAAAAAAATCTATCAAGTTTTGGTTATAGTGATGATGATTGCGTTGCTCGGTGGATACGCGAAACTGGCCGCACAAACTGAACCGCTGAAACAGCCCGTCAGACCGCTGATACAGCTTGACGCGGCTGCTCTTGCCGGCGGCCCGGTTGATTCATGGTCTAACAGCGGTTCGACCGGCGGCAGTTTCGATATGATTATGAAAGGCGGCGCCCTGGTAGCGGACGTGAACGGTCGAAAAGCGGTGACGTTCGATGGCTCGGGGCAGTTCCTGGTTTCATCATTTGGCGTGCCGGACAGTATCACCAGCAACAATCCATACAGTGTAGCAGTCTGGGCCTTTAATCCTGAAATCGAGGCGGAGGAGTGTCTGGTGATGTGGTCACGGCGCGGAACAGGCGGGCGCTGCGCCCAGCTCAATTATGGTTCTTCTGCCGGGTTTGGCGCTGCTACACACTGGGGTGATGGTGATATGGGCTTTGAAGGCGGCGTTCCGGCAGCCGGGACATGGCATCATATTGTCGTCACGTATTCGGGCGGCACGCCGGGAATTGAAAAAATATATGTTGACGGCAAACTGAACGCAACGGAAGAAAAAGTGCTTAACCTTTTCAGAGGCGGTACATTCTGGCTGGGCAGCGCGGGCGGAGAACGGCCGTTTTCAGGCGCGATTGCCGGTGTTCAGATCTATAGCCGCGCTTTGAACGAAGCGGAAATAACCGGTTTGGCGTCAGACCCGCAGAAACGTGCCGCGCAGCCTCTGGTAAGCCTGTCGGCGCAGGAACTGCAAACCGGCGAACTGACGAAATGGGCTAATGGCGGTACCCTGGGCGGAACATTCGGGCGCCTGCCTTCCAGTCCCGTGGCTGAAACGGTAGAAGGAAAACCCGCAGTAACGTTCAGGAGCGGCAATCTTCTGCAATCATCATTTCCCGCTCCGGCGGAAATCAGCGGTTCGCATCCGTTCACCCTGGAAATAGAAGTATATAAACCGGCAGTAAATGCTCCTGAAGCGATCCTTTCTCTGGCGCCGCTTCCCGGAAACAGATCGGCAGTATTCACGTATGGCAATGGAGAGTTCGGGGCTGCCCAGTTCGGCGGTCCGGA
>CAZCLS010000279.1:2320-4448 GCA_964499565.1 uncultured bacterium | reverse complement strand
CCGGAATCAGCGCTGCTGCTGGCGAAGCAGCCGGCGGGAAAAGAAACTGTCGGACCGGTTCCAGTTACCCTGGGAGAGAGCTATTACTGGAAAGTAGACCAGCTTGACGGCAGTGGAACAGTGCAATGGCCCGGGATCGTTAAGATGTTCCAGGTAGAAAAGGGGCAAGCGGAGCAGCCTCATCCGCGCACCCGTATATCGGGCGTACCGGTTTCAACCGCTACGCTGACGTGGAAACCGGGCAAATACGCGACCGCCCAGTCGGTGTATGTCGGTGACAGTCCGGAAACGCTGACTGTATGCATGAGCGGCCTGGCACAGGACGTTGCTGCCGCCACATTGCCCGGTACCCCCCTGGCATACGGGAAAACGTATTACTGGAGAATAGATTCGAAGAACGGGAAATTGCCCCCCACGACTGGTGAAGTGTGGCGCTTCAGAACAGAAGACCAGCCGGTTAAGAATGATGTGACGTTCTTTGTCACGTCCGATTTGCATTATACCGCTGACGAGAGTAAAGCGGAAGGCATCCGGGCGGGAATAGATTTTATGAACGAACTGCCGGGTACGGATGTTCCGGCGGAACTGGGAGGCGGAAACGTTAAAACTCCGCGCGCGGTAGTGTTATGTGGTGACCTTGTCGATAACGGCGGTGGGGAGGAAGGCGCTGTTTCCTGGGGGCTTTTCACCAATGATTTCCGATTGAATGGTGAAGGCCGCTGCTGTTATCCGGTGATGGAACTAATGGGAAACCACGATGGTGGTGAAGACGCGGTGACAAATCGGGAGTTGAGGAAGCGTAACACCCAACGCAAAGGGTTGACGGCGATATCAGACAACGGCCTGCATTATTCGTGGGACTGGGACCAGGTGCATTGCATCGCTCTCAGTAAGTATGCCGGCCTGCCGGAAGATGAAACGCGCGGATTTAAGCAGAAATGGAATGCTCCGCAAGGCAGTATGGCATTCCTGGTAAAAGATTTGAAAGAGAATGTCGGTGACAGCGGCCGGCCGGTAATCATCTTTCAGCATTACGGTTGGGACGGCTTCAGCGCCGGCTGGGGCTGGTGGGGTGAGAAGGACCGGGCGGCGATGTATGACGCGATCAAGGATTATAATATTATCGGCCTGATTCATGGTCATACCCATGGCGCGTATTTTCAGAAATGGGCCGGCAACGATTTCCATCTGCCTGATCAGCAGCAGCCCAAAGAAGGATTGGATATCATCAGTGACGGCTCTCTGCAGCGCGGCCCGATCGAGCCGGGTGAATGTTTTGTTGTGCACATTACGAGCAACAAGATGACGGTGGCTCATCGATTCATAAACAAGTGGGGAATAACTCTGCAGAAGCCGATATCATCGGGGAAAGCGGCTGAGTGAACGGTGGTCGGTAATCGGTAATCAGTAATCGGACCATCCCCGCCGGGTTTATCCCGGCGGAGCGGAAGATGATTTGATTCACTGCGGGGATGAACCCCGCAGGGTCTGTGTTACTTTTTCTCTTCCGTTTTTTCCTCGCGTTTACCGCACGTGAACTGTTTGGGAGGTTCGATGCCCTGAAGGGTTTTTACAAAAAAGTCCCATTGGCGCCGCATGACGTAGTCGCCGCCAGGACAATGACTGCCGTCCGGGACAATCAGTAATTCGAAATCCTTGTTGGCTTTCATCAGCTTGTCGACAAACTGCATCGTCGAGGCGAAGCAATAGACATTATTGTCCATCGCTCCGTGAATCAGAAACAAGGCGCCTTGAATTTTATCGGCATTCTCGATATTGGATTGTTCCTTGTAGACATCCGTGACAGGATAGCCCATCCAGAGTTCATTCCACCAGACTTTATCGGTACGGTGGTCATGATTGCCTGAATTAGCGATCGCGGCTTTATACACTTCAGGATGAGTAATCAGGGCGTGGGCGGCATCATACCCGCCGGCGGAACCGCCGCTGACGGCTACATTGGCGGCATCCACATAGGGATACTTCTTTTGCAGGGCATGCAGCCAGGCGATGTGGTCCGGCAAACCGCCATCGCCGAGATTCTTGTATGAGACATCGTGAAAGGCTTTGGAACGGAGGGCGGTGCCCATGCCATCGACTTGGACAACGATAAAGCCGAGTTCACACA
>CAZCLS010000279.1:0-2220 GCA_964499565.1 uncultured bacterium | reverse complement strand
GTACAGATGATGCCAGCCGTCGCGTTCAGAGGCCCAGATAAGTTCATTCGTGTTGCTGACATAATAGAGGTATTCATAATCGGGCTGAATACTGGTGTCCGTGCGTTCGTCGATAATGATGCGGGATAAACCTGAATCGGGATCGACTTTGACAATGGCATAGCGCTGGTAGCCGCGGTACATATTACGATAAAACACGGATGAGCTGTCTTTTTCCCAGAACACGGGAGGTTTCCAGTCCCAGTCGATACGATCGGCATCAACGTTAACAGCGGTTTGGTTTTCGATATCCAGAATCCAGGGTTCGAACGTATCGAGGAGATCGCCGGGCAGGGCATATTCATCGGAATGCAGAGCCGGTCTCAGGCTGTCTTTGGGCAGAGCTTCGATACGATACATTTTTTTGTGGTCACCGCGCAAGGTCTTAAACACGATCAGTTTCTTAGAATCGGGAGAGAATTCAGGCCACTGGTAAGCATTCGTTTTTACACCGTCAAACGTCAGCTGTACAACAGTAGTGGTAGTAGTGGATTTGACAGACACATTATAGTTGGTGATAACCGCTTCCCACTGCTTATCAGGGGAGATACTTTTCGTGGAGCGTTCACCTTCGGGCCTGCGTCCGCGTCGCCGGCCGCGCTGGTTGGAATCATTCTGATCCTGCCCGGCATCAGCGTGAACGGCATTGCTGAGTTTGCAGGCATAGGAATCAAGATCGCATTGTATCCAACGTGTATCAATCTTGAATTTTATCAGGTGTTCTCCGGGGAAAAAAGTCAGTTGGTCGAGGGGAAGAGTGGAAGCAGTGAACGACGTCGTATATTTTTGATTCAGGATGCGAGCGAGTTTTTCATGGTCGAATGCCGGCTGACGGGTAGCCCGGGAAGGATTGACGAGAATATATTCTTTTTCATCGCCGCTGGTATTACAATACCAGAACAGGTTGGAATCAGCGATCCAGCGCGGTTCAATTGATTCTTTAGCGGTGAGGCCTTCACGCTCGAAAAAAACTGTGTTGGCATGTTCATAGCGGGTCAGGATATCGGAAGCGCTGTTTGTGGACGAGTGAGCGGGAGTGGAACACAACATAGAAACTCCTGTTAAATAAAGAAGAACTGAAGAAGAACGGGTGAGAAGGTCGCGGGTAGTCATAGGATTAATGGTTGATGGTTAATGGATGATGGTTAATGGTTTATGACAGTATGGCGTAGTCGGACAGGTCTGACAGTGTGCCGGTTACATCCATTGTATCAGAGTTGGGGATTCAAAAATTTGAAATCGCCAACCTGCAAAATTCAATCTAAAGCCCCCGTTTCAATACACCGCTCCTTCATCATTCAAATACCAACTTTCAATCCGCGCCGATGGCGGGCCAGCTCATTCCCAAACACCACCTGGCCATCAACCATCAACCATCAACCATTACCTCATCATCTCTGACTATATCCGCTTCAGCTTTCAGTTTGTCCACGAATTGTTCCAAAAGGTGCTGACAGCGATGGCGGGTCAATTCATTTTTGATATAGTCCTTCACTTCATTCAGGGAAGCGGTAGCGGGAGGACGGCGTTCATGAACTTTAGCGATATGGTAGCCGAATGAGGAGGAGAAAATGCCGCTGACCTGCCCGGGATTCAAACTGAAAACAACGTCTTCAAATTCCTGGACCATTCGGCCGCGGGGGAAGAAGCCCAGGTCGCCCGCGTCATCGCGGCAATCGGAATGGGAGCTGGCAAGTTCTTCGAAGGGGACGCCTTTTGCCAGTTCGGCGACAATAGATTCCATTTCCAGGCGAGCTTTAGCGTCATCGGCGGGAGAAGCGACATGTTTGACAATATGGCTGGCATGGACTTGTTCGGGCATTTTAAACATAGCTTTATGAGCAAGATAAAACTGTTCGATTTCATCAGGGGATGGTTCGGGAGAGGCCTGAGTAACGGAATTGATCAGCTGCTCAACCATAAGGTGGGAAGCCAGTTCAGGTCTGGCGGATTCTTCACTAGTTCCCTTGAGCTGGTCTTTGCATTGCGCGAAGGCCCGGTCGACATCCTGCTCGGAAGGGTGCGGGATTGTTTTCTGGGCTTCCTGCCGCAGCAAGGTTTGTTCAATCAGGTTTTCGACAGCCCAGTGCCGCAATTCGTCTTCATTAGCAGTCGCTTTCTGCTGCTGCGTATAGCGCTGATAATAGGGGCGCAGGTTATCTGATTCCCGGGTGATAGCAG
>CAZCLS010000278.1:0-6017 GCA_964499565.1 uncultured bacterium | reverse complement strand
CCACCAGCGGCTTCTCTATCCCTTCTGCCAGCTTCAGTATATCGTCCACCACGCTCATAGGCAGTGTCAGCATCTCCCCGCCGTTATCGGTATTTTCCTTTGCGTCCGCTATCAGTGCATTAACCTGGTACTCCAGCCGCTGAACATAATTATAGATGTCTTCAAAACTAACGCCGGTCTGGGATGGAAACCGTTTTCCAAAAAATCCTTGCAGTGTCTCTAACTCGTTGCACATTTCATTCACGCTCATGCTTCACCTCTCTTTTCTTTTAATGATTTAAACCTTGCATACAATTCTTTCATAGCGTGCCACGATTCCGCCTTATCCGGCGGTATCAGGCTCACAAACTCAAGCCACTCTGCGTCCTCTTCTCCATTAACGAACAGCAGCTCGTTCGTCACGCAGTACCGCACCCAGGCCGTATACACCAGCAGGAAGGCCATGTCCGCATCCGTCGCCGACAGATCCACAAACTGTTTCCAGGCAGACATCCGCTCAAAATACTGCGGATGCCTGTCCTGGTATGCCTCTGCGTACTGTTTTATAAGATTCTTCAGCCAGTGTTTATCCCGATGTTTCGCTACAGGGATAGGATGCGTCACCCTGCTTTTGTTCATCACTTCCCATGCCGCCCTTTCTTCCGCCGTCCTGGCCGTCATAGCCTTCACAAGATCCCGCGGAAATTCGTACTCGTTCGCGTCCCTGATGGTATACATTGCGCACTCGCAGTGCTGTTCTTCTTTCCAGCAGCAGTCCGCGATCATCACCGTCTCTTTCGCCACATCGCCCCCGCCGGCCTTCAGCTTGGCTTTGATTTTCTGTATCCACCTGGAGGCAACAGACGTCCAGAACTGGATCGGAATGCCGTCCCGGTCCAGCCATCCGTTTTTTGTCTGAACGTCAAAAAACTTCTGAGCCTCGCTCTCGGCATCGGCGTGCTTTATCCTCAGTTCCGCGAACAGGTCGGTATAAAAAGTCACCACCTGTTCAAGTGTAGGCTGTTCGCCTCGCTCGGTCATGGTCGGCAGGATAGTTGCGGGTTACTTAAAACGGTATATCGTCTTCAGGACGGGTAGTATCGACGGGGTTCGCGTCCGCCATGGCACCTGGCCCGTCAGGAAAGGCCGTGCCTTCGGGAAGGTCGCCACCGGCATTGCTGAAATCACGCGCCGTGACATACGCCTGGAAATCGGGCTCGGTATCCTTACTCTTGAATTTGTTCGGAAATATCATCAGCTTCACGCTTCCGAGATTTCCAGCAAGGTATTCCTTGCCTGTTTTTTGCGAACGGTTCTTCCACAGTCCGCACACTTTAACCATTGGTCCTTGTTCAGCCATTGTTTTTCTCCATGTTAGGGTTAATATTGATACTTACAATCTCGCCGGGTGTCCGGTACGGTTGTGTTATAAAATCTATGGCATGCACGAACTCTACCAGCACACCGGCGGGTATATTGATACAAACCGAGCAGTTGGTTTTTTCGCGCCAAATTTCAATCCCGCCTCCAAACTTCTTTTTCACTGTTAATTTGTCCATACAATCCTTAGCAAATGTTATCCGCTGCTTAGCGACAGCGAACCAAGATAAATGCGTTCCGCGATTCACTTACTTACTTTGGCTGAGTAGACATTCTTTCCTCGCGGAACGCATAAAATCTTCTACGGTCTTCATATATTTCCTTCGCCGCTCGCTGCATCCGCCGTGGTACCACCCGGCCGCCTCCAGCCATCCAGGGCACGTATGCTGCAGGTGCATAAGCAGCAGATATCCTTCCGCCACGGCCGCGCACGCTTCCGGATCCGCCAGGGTCCACTCTCCTACAATTCTGAAGTAAAACCCTTCAATCCGGATAGCAGTCGTTTCGGCAAACCGCACCAGCTTCTTACAGCGTATCAGTTCGTCCACGGCCTTCTGCGTTACTCCGTACACGCCCCAGGACGAGCCGTCCGGATGCGGGAAAATGTCCTTCCGAGCCCCGTCCCTGCTCTCGGCCATGCGGATGCCGTACAAAACCTCATCCAGGGTCCAGGGGAGGCTCTCCACCCCCGCCGGACTCTCCGCCGGTCCCGCCGTCTTGTCGGCGCCGATCAGCGTCTGGATGAAAAAAGGAACAATCATCATTGGTATCAGTGGTGTATACTTAGATACATGCATAGTCTCGTGTCCTCGCATATGGTAAGGTTAAAAAAGTGGCCGGCAGACACAGGAGGGGGGAGTGGAGTGTCAAACCGTGTCCGCCGGCCCGTAATTTACGCAGTGGCATGAGTTTTATCATGCAGCACCTGGAGAACATGTGACATGTCCGTTTCGGGCATCTTGAACTTTTCCCTGCAAAACGGGCATTCGTACACCCCGGGTTTGATCTTTCTGCACTTCTCAAATCTGCACACATGTTTAGATCCTCTCATAACTGCCTCCAAGCTGTTATTAATGTTATTAAGCAGTTGAACCCGCCGCAGTCTTGACATAATCAACCAGATTGGTATATAATAACTCGTTTGTTTTTTGTGCCGTCGTTACTCACTTCCTTGACCAGTAGAGAGTCACGATAGCGATATACCGATGGAGATGATACATGACCGCGGCGAGTTCGTTCCAGTTCTCCCTTCTTGCAAAGTTTATGTATACCGTTCTCGGTGACGCCTATAAACAGCGCTGCCGAGCGTATGCTCATTTCAACTTTCCACTTCTCAAACAGCGCCAGCCACTCTTCTGGTCCCAGCGGCCGTTCGTTCTGGAAAAAATTGATCAATTCTCTGACCGTCTCAATAACCATACACAGTGTGTGGATGCGTCTGGATTAAAAAAATATACTTGCCTGGACATTCAACGTCTCGGCAAGCTTTTGTATACCTTTATAACTGGGTGCGCGTTTTCCGTCCCACCAATACCGGACGGTCCGCTCGCTGCCCCTGAAACCAGCATCAAGCATCATTCTGTAAAGATCAGGTGCCTTCATGATGCCCTTGGTTTTGCAAATATTCTTTAACTTACTATGAAACATATTCGCCTATATTCATTTCTTAAATTGCTGTGAAAAATATACACAAATCATGTGTATTTGTCAACAGCTTTTCTGAAATGTTTTTCATAACACGACCAAGATGTTTAACATCAACAATTAAGAGGTAATATGAAAACTAACCTGAGAGACGAACTCAAGAAAATCATTCAACAGAAGCACCTGTCGTATGCCGATGTCGGCCGCAAATTTTCAGGGAAAGTAAGCGCTCAGTACATCTCTAACATACTCAACGAGCCCGATCGCACACTGACTGTTACGAACGCCCGGGAGTTCGCCCAGGCGCTCGACATCGACGAATCGACCTGGATGCTCGATATCGCCATCGAGCAAATCCGCAAGGTAGCGCCCGACGCTGCCGAAGTAATCTCAGCAACCGCCGCCTCCGGCCTCTCCACAGCCACCCGGCTGTCGGCGTGCCTCATCAAACCGTCCGAACTTCCGGCAAAGGCAGACATCTTCCTGATTGAAAACCCCGAACCTGGCGGTACCGTTCCGTTCGCCTACCTGCTCTGCTCCGCAAAGTCTCCCCAGCGCGAAGGCGCCATTTGTCTTTTGTTCGAGAAACGCTCCCGAACGCTCAAAGTATCCAAATACTTCAAAGCGCTCAAACAAGACTACATCACCTACGCCATCACCGCAGCCTTAGATCACCTCTGCCTGGAGTTTTAGCCATGATACTACTGCCACTAATAGCCGCCGTAGCCATCGCCGCCCAGGGGCCGGACGCCGATTCATTCTTTCAGGAATGGTCCAAGGACGTCACCAAGGTCAAAGCGGCCGGCATAGCCATAGGAATGACCAGCGACCGCGCTCTGGCCGTCATAGGTGGCCCCGTGAGCACAAACTACTACGACAGCATGTTCCACTTCAGAAAAACTCTTTACTCATATCCTGCGGCCGTCTCTCAGCGCTATCATCCGTCGGTCAAGGAAAAAGCGGAGATGCTCGTCACGTTCAACCACGACCGCCGTGTCATCCGCATGCAGGTCACGTTCACTTGTGTCAGCCGTGAATCACTGAAAGCCATCATCGACGAGATGGAAGATAGTTACGGCTTCTCGGACGGCGGAAACGACCGCTTCTTCCAATTCTCAAAACACATTACAATCGAATCCAACGCAATACCGTATCAGCGTTTCCTCGAAGTCGACGACGGCGGCAACGAAACAGGCAACAACTTTCGATACATCGTCGTCAACACGTTCACGCACGACAGCAAATACAAACAGGAAGAAGAATACCTCCAACAGCAGCGCCGGTTGTTATACCGCCTGATGTCAGCATCGCAGACAAACAACATCCCGGACCACGTTCCTCCGCCCGAAAAGAAGCGCGAAGAAACGATCCGTAACATATTATAATAAGGAGAACGACATGGCCAACAAAAAAAACCTACCCGACGGACGCATTCTGATAGACTACCGCCTCCACGGCCGCCGCGTCCGCGAAAAATATTCCACCGAACTCGAAGCGGATCTGCGCCTCAACGAAATCGAACGCCTCCGCCTCATGGGGCACAACGCCAAACCCTGGGATGCCACCATAGCGAACTGCATCGATCGATGGATAACATTCCTGCGTCAGCGCGGCCGGCAGCCGGCATACCTGGATCGCATCGACGTAGCCCTCAACAACATCATCCCGTTCTTAAACCAGCGCGGAATCGAAACGGTCGGCAAGCTCAACAAGACGACCATCGACGACTATTACGCCTACCGGCGCAAGCTCGGTCGCAAAGACCAGACGATACTCAACGAGTACCGCGTGGTCAACTCGGCCATAAACTGGGCCGTATCGCGCGACATCGTCGAAAAGAACCCCATCAACGGCTACAGGTTCGATCAAATCGTGCATGAGATACCCGAAGTACCCATGCCCGAAGACATCCAGAAAATCTTCGACCATCTCACAGACGACGACACCCGAAGCATATTCTACTACATCCTCGCCATGGGTTCGCGCTTCGGAGAAACGGTAGCCCTCACGGCCGAAAACATCGATGCCGGCAACAACACCGTCGCATACAACAAGAGCGTGAAAGGTGGCGATCGCTACCGCCGTACAGCAAAGCTCCGGCCCATGCCGTTCGAATTCCCCGCCCGGGGACGCCTGTTCACGCTCGAAGGGCGCCCCTGGCTCAACCGCACCCTGCTCAGTCGCATTGAAGGTGCCTGTGCCCTGGCAGGGCTTCCCAAGATCACGGTCCACACCCTGCGCCATGCGCACGCCACGTTCGAGCTGGCAGCCGGCAACCAGACGTCATCGATCCAGGCTCTGATGGCACGCTGCGGATGGCGCACGATGCACATGGTATCGCGCTACATGGAAAAGAGCCGGACCTACGAACTTAAGGACGGCCACTACCTTCCCACCTGGCCTGGCAATAAAACACCGAATCCAACCACCACCGATTCCCAAAAAAAACAAAAACACGGCACAACACCGGACAGTCTCCCTCCTCAAAACACCTCTCAATCCCTTTATTCATGCGACACACAGCCATAACCAATAATCGGTTTCGAAAACCGGTGAACGTGCAAACGTTCCGAGGGTTCGAATCCCTCCCTCTCCGCCATTATTCTTTATTATGGTTGATGGTTGATGGTTGATGGCCAGGAGGTATTTGGGAATGAGCTGGTCCCGCCAGCGGCGGGATTGATGGCCAGGGGGTATTTGGGAATGAGCTGGTCCCGCCAGTGGTGGGGATCGATGGCCAGGGGGGATTTGGCATTGATGGTTGTAATCAGATATCCGAAAAATACCGTAATATTTTTTTTACGGATACATACCGGCACGATTGCAGGCTGGTCTCTGCATAACCCTATGTAAGCTATAGCCCCGATTAACCGGAACCCTGTCTTTTATTAATCTCCAAAAACCAGGACACCGGGAGTTATTTTTTTCTGTAAGCCGCACATAGAAATATGAATAATGTGGACACCAGTCCTGCCAGCCCCGGCTCGGGTACAAATTCATAACAGCCTATATCC
>CAZCLS010000277.1:0-6057 GCA_964499565.1 uncultured bacterium | reverse complement strand
TATTTCCGCCACGGCAACGATCCGCTCCCAGATATCATCCGGTTTGCGGATACCCGGCCAGGCCTCCCGGTCAGGATTCAGCGCCGGGTCTAACGCCGGCCGCCACAAGCGGAACGGCTTACCGCCCGGGTCGGGAATCAGAGCTCCGGCGTTATCCCATTTAAATTTCCCTATTATTGTATACGGCTCACCATCCGGTGCCGGAACAGGATTGCCTTTTTCGTCGCGGAAAAGGTCCGTCTTCCCGGGGTCATATGCAAAGCTGAGCCGCCGGCCATCCTTGTCAACCAGGAATTCCGGTTTATAGTTAATAACCGTTTCAATCATCGACACCGGCGCGGGGTCCAGCGCGGTTTCAGCCCGGCCCAATTTACCAACTGCCGTTTCGACTTCCGGAATCTGGCGGATGCTGATGTCCTGCTTGCTGATAACATCCAGAACTTCACCGATCGAGGCGTGCGGGCTGGTTGTCGGCATAAACAGATACGAACCCTCATCCAGGGGGGGCATAAACTCGCGGCCCAGGCCGGGAAACATATGTACCAGGGTTGATACCGGGCCGAACGTTTTAACCTTCAGAGGCAGCCAGCCGAACATGCGGTTAAAGCCCAGCCAGGTAAACCCGCCGAACAGGATAATGCACACCGGCATAAGCAGAAACTGCGTTTTATGCTCAAGGCACCACACTAATATTCCGCGATAGTACCGGTAAAACACATAAAATCCCAGCAGCAGAAATCCCAGGAGTGTACCGACAAACAGCAGGTTGAGTACCGAACCCTTGTTCGGTCCCAGCGGCAGCCAGTCCAGGGTCAGCAGCAGTGTTACCAGCAGAACGACCAAGACTACCGTGGCAAGTGACATGGCCTTTTTCAGAACAGCCGGCAGCCATTTCCGGGCCAGGTGCAGCGAGCCCATCAGGATAATGACCACGCCCAGGAGCCAGTGCACGTAGCGCATAGCGGCAACACCGGCGACGATGAGCACGATATTACCGATGAAGGGCAGAAATTTCTTTCCCGACCGGTTTTTGAAAACAATATGTGCCAGGGCCGGCAGAATCGTCAGCGCGACGACAAGGGAGGCAATCAGCGCGAATGTTTTAGTATAGGCCAGGGGCTTGAACATTTTTCCTTCGGCGCCCTGCATCGTAAAGACCGGCAGAAAACTGACAACCGTTGTAGCTACGGCGGTGAAAACCGCGCTGCCAACCTCACTGGCCGCATCGTAGACTATATCTAACGACGATCGCGTGCCGCTCTCGGCATTCAGCTTGGTTATAATGTTTTCACACAGCACGATGCCCATGTCAACCATGGTGCCAATTGCTATCGCGATACCGGCCAGCGCGACAATATTGGCATCGATCCGGAAAATTTTCATCATGATGAAGGTCAGCAGGACCGCCAGAGGAAGCAAGCTGGATATCATCAGTGAGCCGCGCAGGTTGACGACCATGACCAGGATGACAATAATCGTCACTAGGATTTCCTGAATAAGGGCAGTGTTTAATGTTCCCAGCGTTTCATAAATCAGTCCTGTCCTGTCGTAAAACGGCACGATGGAAACCTGGCTGACCGTTCCGTCATCCAATGTCTTTTTGGGCAGGCCGGGAGCGATTTCTTCAATCTTTTTCTTGACATTCTGAATGGTAGATAATGGATTGCCGCCAAACCGGACGGTAACAACACCGCCAACCGCTTCAGTACCTTCTTTATCCAGCGCGCCGCGGCGGTAACCCGGACCGCGGGTAACATGGGCAACCGTTTTAACATAGATGGGCACATTGTCATTGACCGTAACGACGGCGTTTTCAATATCACTGATCTGCCTGATAAAACCCAACCCCCGAATAATATACTCAACCCGGTTGATTTCAATATCGCGCGCGCCGACTTCCCGGTTGGCCATGCGCACCGCATTAAAAACCTGTTCAAGCGTGACATGATTGGCCCGCATGGCTTCCGGGTCAACATCAATCTGGTATTCCTGAACATAGCCGCCGACTGAGGCGACTTCGCTGACGCCTTCCGCCGCAAGCAGGGAATAGCGCACATACCAGTCCTGGATTGTCCGCAATTCCTGCAAGTCCCAACCCCCGGCCGGGTTGCCGTTCGGGTCGCGGCCTTCGAGGGTATACCAGAAAATTTGCCCCAACGGGGTTGCGTCGGGACCCAGAACCGGCAGAACCCCCTCGGGCAGCATTCCCGGCGCGAGACTGTTTAACTTTTCCAGAATCCGGGTCCGGGCCCAGTAAAAATCAACCGCGTCCTTGAAAATGACATAAATGCTGGAAAAGCCGAACATCGACTGGCTGCGGATTGTTTTGACATTAGGTATGCCTAACAGCGATACCGTCAAGGGATACGTTATCTGGTCTTCTACATCCTGCGGCGAGCGTCCGGGCCATTCGGTGAAAACAATTTGCTGATTTTCGCTGATATCCGGTAGCGCGTCTACCGGGATCGGATGTCGCGGCAGCATGCCGAATTCCCAGTCAAACGGCGCCATAATAATCCCACCGCCTATGACCATGGCGGTAATCAGGAACACAACTATTTTATGTTCCAGGCAAAAACGTATGGTTCGGTTGATCATTGACGAGATACATTCAGGGGATTATTCACATTCCCTTGCGAAAAGAATGCCAGGGAATGTGAACACTGCATGGTGCTTGTTATTCTGCGGTTGCTTCTTTTTTCACTTTGCAGCAGTCGGCACTGCCTTTTGCTTGACCGCATTTGGCGCACGCGGCGGCGGCTTTGGTCTCATCTGCCGGTTTACAGCAACCGGGTGAGCCTTTGGCCAGAAAGCATTTGGCGCATTTTTCCGCCTTGGGGTCACAACAGCTCTCACTGCCTTTCACCTGGCCGCATTTGGTACAGAGCTCCGTCTGCGCGGTTTCGGTGCCTGCTGTTTCACCTTTGGCGTGCATGTGAGTCGCCTCGCCTTTCGCGTGCGTATGCATCGCCGTATCACCGGCCTTAACGGCCTTGTCGCCGTCCTGGCAGCCGCACGTATCACAGGCCCGGGCAGACATTACAGACAAAAGCGCTAGTGCTGCTATACTGGCAAAAATATATTTTTTCATGTTATTTTCCTTCATTGGAGTTATGGTTTGCTTTATTCATTTCCGCTATATATTTTTCCGGGTTTTCCAGAAACGTTTTGTCGCAGCCCGGGCAGCACAGCCCGTAGCGGATGCCCTTGTAAACGACAAAATCCTTGCCGCTCACTTCGCCACCCATGACCGGGCAGTGTGTATTATTAAAATCAATTATTTTCTCCGGCTGTCCTTCCGGTTTCGTTTCTTCCAGGCTCATCATGCCCGGCTTGGCCATGATCTGGAGCGCGCTGTCAATTTTGAAATTGCCGTGCGTTACAACCCGCTCCCCTTCTTTCAACCCGCTCCGGACTATGTAATAGTCTCCGGCCCGTGGTCCGAGCACAATTTCGCGGCCTTCAAACCGCCCGGCTCCTTCCGGATTCGCAACATAGACGATTGCCCGTTTGCCGGTTATGAGCGGCGCGGTTGCCGGAATTACCAGAGGTAGTGGCGCGTTCGTGCCTCCCGGGGTTCCATACCCTAACGATTCTATCGGTACCAGGTCTATGCCGCACACGTCACAGGTGCCCGGGCCGTCCTTGATGACTTCCGGATGCATGGGGCTGATCCATTTTCCCGCTAAAGACGGCTCGATCACTGTTCCGTCTCCAACAACCGTGACGTTAATCCGGGCGCTGGCAAAAAAGCCCGGTTTCAATTTTCCGTCCTTGTTGTCAACATTAACGCGCACCTGAACCGTTCTGGTCATGTTGTCCAGAACCGGCGAAATAAACGCCACTGTTCCCGTAAAAGCAGTGCCGGGCCAGGCCGCGGTGGAAAATTCGACTTTCTGGCCATAGCGGAGCCAGGGCATATCACTTTCATAGGCGTCCATTATCAACCATACCCGTGACAAATCGGCTATAGTAAACAGTTTCGTTCCCGTCTCGACATATTGGCCTTCCACACCGTGCTTTTCAACTACCGTTCCGCTGGCCGGTGAGTAAATGGTGACATATAACTGCGGCAGCCCGGTCTTTTCAAGTTCTTGGACTTGCTCTTCCGTCATCCCCGCTAACAGCAACCGGTTGCGCCCGTCAGCCGTTTTCTGGTTGCCCGCCCGGCGCTGTATCATGTATTCCGCCTGCATGACATACAGTTCCTGGCTATACAGGTACACCAGGTGATCTCCCTTATTGACGTAAATCCCCGTATAGTTGACAAACATCCGTTCCAGCCGGCCCGGCACCCAGGTGGTAATATTCGCCAGCTTTGTTTCATCATACATGATTTTTCCAACCAGGGGAATGTCAAGCTGCACACGTTTACGTTCCACCGGCGCGGTTTGTATTTCAGCCCGGGTAACTGCGTCGTCAGTCAGGTGTAATTCACGCGGGCCGGTCTGCTCCGACGCGCTGGTTGTCACGGGAATCAAGTCCATCCCGCAGATCGGACACTGCCCGGGATTCGGACGCCGGATCTGGGGATGCATGGAGCAGGTATATTCCCGGGACTGTACCGCCGGGACTTGTTCGGAGGCGGTGTGCACACTGTGGTCCATTGCGCCGCGCGGTGCCAGCAGAAAGCCCAGGCCAAACGCCGCGGCCGCCACGATAATCCACAACAGTGTTTTAAGCGTGGTTTTCATTGTTCTGATGGTTGGTTTTCTACCCGTTTGAAACACATTGATCCATCCAGTTGATCCTGAATTTCAAGCATGCGATCTATTAAGCTTTTTGCCGATGGTTGATATACATTTGAGTGCTCGTCATGCTTGCGCAGAACCAGCTGTTTGATTTCTTTGTTCAGCCGGTTATATTCTTCACATGATTTAATGCACTCTTTGTCTTCACCCGATGGTTCTGCCCCATCCGGCGGTGATACATATTCATAGTGCACAGCCCTCATAATAATACCGTCAGGAGCGGTAGGGACTTCTACTTTTATGTAGTTTCTTACCTCGTTAAACGGTCCGACGGCCTCTGCTGCCAGCAAAATACGGATAAGATCATTCGAGTGCGGAACATAGCCGCTCAGCTTGACGGTTTCTCCTGATTGTTCAAATTTTACGCGGACATTTGCAATATGAGCTCCGATTTCACGGGCTACATTAAGCAACTCCTGTTTTTTCTTGAGATTCGCCAGTTCGCGGGCTTTCTTTTCTATCTGTGAGTGGCTTGCTGCCGCAGGCAGTGAGAGTAGCGCCACACATGTAATAACGATACATGCCATGGTTGTCCTTTTCATTGTATTTCCCCTTAATTTGTATGCTTGTTATCAAGTTCTTTTTCCTTTTTAGCTTCCGGTTTTGCGGATTCCGCACTTTTAAGTTTCTTAAGATATTTGGCCGGATCAGCATTGAAGGTTTTATCACAGCCCGGACAGCAGAAATAAATTTTCTGCCCGTTATACACTGTAAAAACATTTGTATTTACGTTGCCGCCCATGACCGGGCAGGTGGTGTTGCCCGCTTCAACAATTTTACCATCGTTGGGTAGTTTTGCCAGATATTTCGCCGGGTCTTTCAGAAATGTTTTTTCGCAGCTTTTACAGCACACTTCGTACTGTACGTTATTATACACGACATGATTTTTACCGTTGACCTTGCCGTCCATAACCGGGCAGGTGGTATTGTTGAATTTCTGAACGGTATTCGTGTCAGCCGGTTTTTCAGCATATGCCGACAAAGCCAGAGCAGCTATGCTGCACATAATCATGAGGGTTTTCATTCTTTGCTCCTTGTGACGTCATTAGTGTTGTTAAACCACTAATTGGTACCTATTAACTAGATAGCAACATTCATGCCGCAGGTGAAAAGAATTGCAAAGCGCTTAATGTCAACAACATAAAAAAACGGTGCTTGAACCTCTGTGTAAAAATTTCGGCCTTTTCACAGTATAATGCGGTTTATTTCTTTTTTACAAACAGCTTTACAAATAACAAACTACTTTCAAAAAGCATGTAAAACGGTGCCGCCAGCAATATCATTGTCACCGGGTCGGGGGGAGTAA
>CAZCLS010000276.1:2352-6061 GCA_964499565.1 uncultured bacterium | reverse complement strand
CCCTGGCCCGGCATTAAACTGGCCTATATTGCTCCCGCCGCGGCCTGCTTTGCCTTTGGTATTTCTCCGCGCAGGTATAACGCCGGCCAGCCGCATATTCCGCTTGCGTTCAGTTTTGTAATAGTTTGCGTTTGTATTGCCGGAGCCGCCCTGATTGGTATTCTTCCCCACTTCGCCTGGCATTATCGCGCTGCATGGAACGAACTTCTCTCTCAAGTGAGGACAGTCCCTCTTATTGATGAAAAAGCCGCCTTCATTCCGTTGCGCTATCTGTGGGGCTGGTCACTTGCCATCTGCACCTACCTGGTTGTCTATTCGCGCCTGCGACGGCTCGCTGATATTCATACCCTGCTCTGGGTTCTGCATTGGCTGGCTCTGCCGATTCTCCTGTTCGGTCTCTATTCCTATATTTCCGGCACCTATATGGTGACCATTTATCAGTATGAGCACCGCATCAATGCCACCTTTTCCTCACCCGCGGTGCTGGCTGATATCATGACCGGTATCCTCGTCAGCGGCGTGTGCCTGATAAGCTTCGTTCGCCGGCGTCATCAAAAAGTTCTGCTGCTTATGCTCATGTCAGGCGAAATGGCGCTTATCATCCTGAGCGGCTGCAGAATCAATTTAGTGGTTCTGGCCTTTATCGCTTGCCTGGCCGGCATGCGTCTGTTTATAAAGCTGTTCCGGCGAAGAAAACTGTTGTGGATCGTTCTGGCCTGTGCCGCGCTTGCGGTTAGCGGCGCTGCCTGGTTTGGCATGCCTGCCTCTCTCAAAACCGCTTTAATTCAAAAAGCCGAAACTGTTCCCGTTTTTTATCGCCTTAAACAATGGAAAACTACCCTGGATCGCGGCGGCTCGATGGCCGATATTCTTTCAGCACGCCTCTACCACTGGTACTGCGCTGGAAACATGATCAGTGCTCACCCGTTGTGGGGTGTCGGATGCGGCCTTTTTGAACAACGCTACATCGAATACCGCCAAAAAAACGACCTGTTCCATTACGCCCGAACTCATAACGCTTATTTGCGCGTATGGGCCGAGGGCGGGATGGTCTGCGGATTAGTACTGTTGTTTTTTCTAGCGTCGACCGGATGGCGTTTGTACCGCTGCACCAGGCCGGATTCATGCGCCGCGAATCCTGAAGAGTGCCGTTGCATGAAGGGACTGATTCTCGCTCTATGCGCGTTAGCGCTTACCGCGCTGAGCTCCGATATTTTTTACGAAAACCCGGAATCGTTCCTCTTCCTGGCTTTGTTCGCGGCCTGTTGCGCGCGCTGTTATCGTTTGCTGCCCCAACCCGTTCTAGAACTGCCGGCGTTTATTGCTGCTCACCGCTATTCCGCAAAACTCGCTGTTCAGCGCTTTTTTGTTTTAACAGGCTGGTACTATATCAGCAGGATTCAGTTCTCCACCTATATCAGATTCCTGGTTATCTGCGGCATCTTACTTCTGATTCTGCTTGGTCTCAGACAATCAAATGCCGCTATAATGAATTCAGCGCGTAAGGGCAAAATAACGCATGGTTTCAACGAATATACCTATTCCCCGACTGACACCCCAAAATGGTATGGCATCGGCACAAGCGCTCTCAGCTTCACGCTGGTCGACAAACCTGTTATGTATTTCAGTTACCGCGCCCTTAATGACCGGATGGCCCGCAAAGGTCATTCTGTTACCGTTATCGTTGAAGGGGTGCCCACCGTCACACTGCCAATAGACTCAGCCCTTTCGCGCACGGTCTATTTTGACATGACCAGGCTGACAAACAAGCTTGTTTCGATTGAATGGCGCGCGACTCAAACCTTTTCACCATGGCGGGAGCACTGGTTCAAACTTCCGGCTTCGTTCAGCGCGATAATAACAAAACCTTTCTGGATCGCCGCGAATCCCACCAATCTCTTTTCTCAGGTTAAAGGAAGTTGGTGCATTACCTGGAGCGCCGCACCGGAATTATATCATGCCACTCCCGGAGCAGGCAATGCCAAACTGATTTCTGAAGCGGAAACTGACACAAGCGAGGAATAAGACCGAAGGAATAGTGTGCCGCACGATAAGGACTTCTTGAACACCGGTCAGGATGAGCGACCGAAGGATTTGGTTTTAGCGGTTAACCAGCGCCAGGCCTTCGCGACCGGACGCGTCAGACGTTCCCAGCGCGAGTACCGCCGTTCGCGCCGTTCTTCTATGCTGATAATCTTTTCACGGATATAACGGGCATCCTCCTCCACACGATGCAGTTTTTCCAGGGTCAGCTGCAAACCTTCCATAACCATGCGGTTCTGACGCGCGATAGCTGTTACCAGCAGCATGGTTGTATGCTGCAGTTTGAGCTGATTGCGGAAATTTCGCTGCTCGAGACGATAGGAATAACCGACCAGGCGCTGCCAGACGCGTTTCCAGAACGGCCTGTGCTCCAGTTCATTCAGAAGTGATTCCGTTGACTGGATAATATCATTCAGATTGCATGCCGTCGCGCGCACGTCTGACGTCTCCTGATAACACCGCTCTTCAAACTGCCGCAGCAGAAGCGCCAACGAATCATCCGGCACAGTTGCTGCCTCTGCCGAGGGTACTTCAGGCATGTATTCCGGTTGGTCAAGGTTCATTATTTTTTATTCAGTAAATGCTCCAATCGAGACTGAAATAGTATCCGGATTTTTTCGTGTAACCTTACAGTTCGGTGGATCGATAACCTTAACAGGAAGCGTGTATTTTGCTGCCGGAAGATTGCGGACATCCACAAACGCCAGTATTTCACTGCCCATGATAAGATCGATAATATCCCGGTTCGCTTCAAGTTCAACTTCTATAACGGTAGGAGATAAGGTCACTTCGGCATCGCCTGCCGCGGTGCCCATGGGCTCAACACTGATGTTTTTAAATATACGCCGAATCGGCTTGGTGTTAATGCCGACCATAACGTTGACACGGCTCTGATACAAGACCGTAATATTCGGATTCCCGGTGACAAGCCGGTACTCGCTTTCCAGCGACTTGCTCAGACCTTCAATACTGATCGGCTCTGTTGGTATTGATTCCAGCGGGTCGATTATCCGGGCCGGACCTTCAACCATGATAACCGTCGGTGTGACAGTCGTCTTGGTGACTTCATATCCTTCCTTGGGCTGGCCCTCAAGTATCGGTACGACTGTTATCTGCCGCCGACGGGTTTCATCAATTATGATCCGGATTTGTTTCGGCTCAATATTCATTATGTCGTAGCGCCCGGCATCATCCGGTCCCTGGTATTTAATATTCTGTTTTTCATCCAGGGTATAGGAGGGGATGATATTGCTGCTTTTTTCACTGCTCAGATTCACATCTACAACATAGTCATTATCACGCAGGTTGGCCCGGTCGCGCGGAGAACATTTGATGTCCAGGGTAATATGGGTAATCGGCACCCCGTTCGTGAAAGCCTGGGCCTGAAAATCACCCTTAACGGTTATTTTCAGCGGGATCGAAAGCGTATCGGACATAGAGTTGTAGGCAAACTGGATGTATGCCCAGGAACCCAGGGCGATCAGTAACGCGCTGATACGAATGGCCCAGTGCTGCGTGAATCCTTTCAGAATCAGACGCAGTTTTGCCGATTCAAACCAGCGCTTCCGAGCACGCCGAGTATTTTCGAGCAAGGATGCAAATCGACTCATGTTACTCCGGATATAACAAGTAAGGTTCTACCAGTGAAATAAACTCCTGCAGCCGG
>CAZCLS010000276.1:0-2252 GCA_964499565.1 uncultured bacterium | reverse complement strand
GACTGCGGTCGCTTTGCGCAATCCGCACCAGCAGCATGTACATCTGAATCGAAACGTACTGCTGCCACTCGCGCATCTGCTGCCGGCCGAAACGTGACGTGTCGCGGGCAAATACATTCGTACGGAAATAGGCACACAGGTTTATCAACTGGTCCAGCGTGTTTGTCTCCATGGCGGTACTGGCAAACATTTTGAACACCATTTGGCGACGGACGCTTTCGGTCATATTGCTTTCGCTTGCGTTCTGCAACAGCAAACCCAAGGCGCTCTGATACCGCAGAAACTGTTCTTTCTCGACATACAATCCCCGGAAATATTCCGTGTCGGCCGGCAATTCCTTTAACTCCAGTTGGGATACCGGTACCGCGATCTTTACGCGATTACCTACCTGTTCCGGCATATTGGTGATATACGGCAGCGGCCGCGCCAGCACCTGCCCGCCTGATATCATGGTCCATACATTTGAACTCGAGGGTATGCCTTTGGTGTAATAGATGTTCTGTTTTACGTTTTTACCGATAACGTACGTTACCACTATCAGTGCTATCGCTATCAGCAGATGTTTCCATATCAACCCGTAGTGCCGGTAATCCACCGGCTGTTTATCCGACGGTTGCTCTTCCGCGGCGTCCGGGGCTGATACTTGTTCGGCCGGCTCGCTTGCCTGACTGGTTTTAGCAAGTCTTGCGGCTTCTTTGCGGGCTTTCTTTTCATCCCGGCGTTTCAGCATTGCGTCGCGTTCCATGCCTGGCAGCTTCTCCAGGTAATGAGCCGCGAGCCATACCATAACGAAGCCCATCGTGTATACGAAAATGCCCGGGTATTCATGAAAAGCCCCGAAGGCGATATCTTTGCCCCAGCCCGGCCGCAACTGCATCAGATGTTCGATCCAGGTGAAAAATTTGCCGAACCAGGCGATTAAGACGATACGCAGTGAATTGTTAAGAATGGCGATCGGCACGATCAGCAGCACCATGATCAACCGTTTCCACCATGTCTTCAACACCAGGTAACACATCAGCAGACACAGCACACTGGTCATCACCAGTGACTGCAAACCGCTGCACGCCGCCGCCACATCGAACGCCAGGTCCGGAATATCCACCATGGAAACATTCGTTCCCTGGCGCAGCACTTGAATCCCGAAAGGAATACCCGTGAAATTAATAAACTCGCAAGCCAGTTTAGTCGAAACGATCCTCATTTTGAGCGATACAACACTGCTGCCCAGGCCCCATTGCACGGTAAAAAGACTCAGAAACAGCGGAAACATTACCGCTTTCGCCAGCAGCCAGCCGCCTAAATAATAACACAGAGCCCAGACCAGGCCGATAAACCCGATTGTCTGCATCGCGTTGATGTCCCCGCGCTTGAACGCCAGAGTCCACAGCAGTGCGCCGATAACGAACACCAGCCCGGTATAGCTGATTGATTTGGTCACCTTTTTCAGTCTTTTCCGGATCATGACCAGCAGCAGACAGCAACCGATAAAAATAAACAACCCGTTGGCATTATAGCCGTGCTGGCTGTTCCAGCTCTCAAACGTGCGCTGCAGCGGATAGTGATAGGTTGCCAGCATCAGCAAACCCAGAATCGCTAACAAAAAAAATGTCAGCGGTCGAAATGTATCTCTGTTTTTATCTTCCGGCGCTTCAACGCCGGTTGCCGGTTCGATGCTCTGGTCCGCGGGTGTTGTGTCCGTATAGGTGGTTTTATCCATATGATATTTTTCAGATTTTCGTGCTATAAAAAAATGGTTATGTATCTCATTGCATTATACTCATTTGCTGATAAAAGGTCAATGCAGCACATAGGATACAGATGTCAGGGGTCAGACCACATCAAAAATCCCAAATCCCTCGATAGACATAGGTGCAGTAGATACAAGACGCGAGATGCGCGAGCGGATTTTGGGATAATTTCATCTCAATTATTCCCGCATTTTTGATACAATAGGTTGTACGGTTAACACTCAGCCCGTCTCGTGCCATGAAACACACTCTCTCCTGTATTGTCAAAGACCATCCGGGCGTGCTTGCCAGAATCGCCGGGTCATTCGCCGAAAAAGGCATTAATATCTCCAGCCTTGCCGTGTGCGAAGCGGAGAATCCTGCTAAATCACGCATGACCATGGTCGTCGAGTGCCCCGCGGAACTCGTTTCAGATATTGTGGACCATCTGAAACAACTGGATGACATTATTGAAGTTGAAGACCTTGTCCGCGAAGATATGATTGAACGGGAACTGATGCT
>CAZCLS010000275.1:0-6063 GCA_964499565.1 uncultured bacterium | reverse complement strand
ACAGTGTATACCGCATAGCCTCCCGCCTCAAAAAAAATCCCCGCTACGCTGTCCGGCCCGTCAGTAAAAAACAGTTCGCCGCTGATGTCCGCATTATTACTAATCTATACAATGAATGCTGGGGCGGCCACTGGGCGTATTCACCGGTTTCATACGAGGAAATGCTGCATGACTTCAAAGCCATGAAATTTTATCTGGATGAGAAGCTGACTGTTCTGGCTTTTTATGACGATCAGCCGGTTGGCATGGTGATAAACATGCCCGACCTGAACGAAGTTTTCAAACTGGCTAATGGCACTTTGAATTTGAAAGGGCTGCTGAAAATACTGTGGTTCCGCACCCGCTTTTCCCGCACCCGGACTCTGCTCCTGGGATTTAAAAAACGGTTTCATAAGATGGGTCTCCCTGCTTTAGCCTACTGTGAAATGGAACCAGCTATTCGCCGGCTGTTCTACGCAATGGAAGCATCCTGGGTGCATGATGACGATCATGATGTGATTGATCTTCTGGAGGGTCTTGGCTTTGTTGTTTCAAACAGGTATGCCGTTGTGGAACGGTCTTTATTCCGCCTATGAATATACTGCTTGTTTATCCCGAACTGCCTGATACGTTTTTCGGTTATCGCCGGGTTCTGAAGTTTATCGGTAAAAAAGCCGTTTCACCCCCGCTGGGCCTGCTTACCGTGGCTGCCCTGCTGCCGGTCGATTGGCATAAACGCCTGGTAGACGAAAATGTTGAAACACTTACCGATAACGATATAGGCTGGGCAGATATTGTTTTTATCAGCGGTATGATCGTCCAGCGCCATTCAGCCGGCCGGGTTATCGACCGCTGTAACGCTGCCGGTGTGCCGGTGGCTGCCGGCGGACCATTGTTCACCATCGAACATGAAAAATACCCCGGTGTTGATTACTGCATTCTGAACGAAGCTGAACTGACATTGCCGGCATTCCTGGCCGATTTTGCCGAAGGCCGGCCCCACCGTGTTTATGCCACCAAACAGTTTGCCGATTTGCGGCAAAGCCCAGTCCCGCTCTGGGAACTGGTTGATCTGAACGCGTACGCTCTCATGGATATTCAATGCTCGCGCGGATGTCCCTATGACTGTGAATTCTGCTACGCAACAGCGTTCCTCGGGCACACACATCGCCGTAAATCAACCAGTCAGATCATTGCCGAACTAGATTCATTGCATGCCTTTGGCTGGCGCGGTGAAGTGTTTTTTATCGATGACAATTTCATTGCCAGTCCCGTACCGCTTAAACGTGGCCTTCTGCCCGCGCTTATTTACTGGCAGTCTCAGCACGGACCGATGCCGTTCCATATTCAGGCCTGTATCAATCTTGCCGATGATGATGAACTCCTCAGCATGCTGGTCTCGGCCGGAGTCGTGCAGGTCTTTATCGGTATCGAAACCCTGGATGAAACCACCCTTGCTCATACCGGCAAGCAGCAGAATAAAAACAGAAACGCCCTGGACGATATCCGCACAATCCAACAGGCCGGCCTGACTGTCATGGGTGGATTTGTAGTGGGCTTCGATACTGATTCACCGGCGGTTTTCCAATCCATTATCGATTTTATCGACCAAAGCTCTATCGTTCTGGTAATCGTCAGCATCCTGGTGGCCCCCCCGGGCACCCGTCTGCACGCACGCCTGCTGCGGGAAGGCCGCTTGCTGGATGACGCCCTGTGCGACGGTTCCGACGGCTCAACCAATATTGTTCCGCGCATGGACGCCGATTGTCTGCGGGAAGGGTACAGCCATGTTCTTTCGACCATTTACGCTCCTTCAGTGTATTACCGGCGCATACGGGCGTATTTGAGTTCATATCCGCTCCCCCGCATCGCTGCTCCCGTAACACCGAGGGCTCTGATGGGTGTTTTACCCGTGCTGCTGCACCTGGGAATGCTTGACAGCGGCCGCTTCCATTTCTGGCATCTGCTGTTCTGGTGCCTGTTCCGCATGCCCCGCCGGCTGCCCATGGCAGTAATGTTCACCGTTTGCGGCTATCATTACCGCCTGCGCACCGCCCGCTATTTTTCTGCTTCGGAGAAAACAAATGCGAACTGACCGGCCATCTCAAACGGTTCTTATTTTCAGCATCCCCGCCGGCCACGGACATATCAAGCCGGCCGATGCGCTGGCTGCCGCGGGAAAGCAGTGGTATCCAGAGGCAACGGTTATTCACCGGAATATTCTCGAATTGTATCCCGGCCTGTTTTCACCATTCTATTCCCGTGTTCATACAATTTTGATGAACCATCCGCGTCTGATCCGGCGAGTGTATTCATCTCTGGAACGGCGGTATACCTCTCCTTCCGCAAAAAAATCAGGCAGCCTGGTGAATTTGTTAAGCAACCGGCGGCTGGCAGCATATATCAATGCAATTGCACCCGACCATATTGTCTGCACACACTGTCTGGCGGCTGAAATGATTTCAGACTTGATCGGTCAGAAAAAGATCAATGCCAGGCTTTGGAATGTCATCAATGATTTTGCTTTTCATCCCTGGTGGATTCACGAGCATGTCTCCGGTTATTTTGTTGTCAATGAAGAACTGCACAGGGATTTAGTTTTCAAGGGTGTCCCGGTTCAGAATGTTTATAATACCGGCTTGCCGGTCATGCCTGATTTTTCAGCAAGTCATAGCCGCGTAGACTGTGCCGAGACACTTGGACTTAATCCCGACCGGTTTACCTGCCTGCTTATGGCCGGCGGCAGTGGTATCGGACCGGTTCTTTCCCAGGTACATTCCCTGTTGTCAGCCAATCTGGACTTCCAGCTCATCTGTATTGCCGGCCGGAATTCCCGCCTGCTGAAAAAGCTGCAGCTCCTGCAGCTGCAACGGCCCCACACGCTGTTCCCGTTTGGCTATGTTACTGATGTCAGCCAACTCATGGCTTGTGCCGACATGGTGATAACCAAACCCGGCGGATCAACCGTTTCCGAATGTATCGCCATGGGCAAACCTATGCTGCTTGTCTCGCCCGCTCCCATCCTCGAAGAAGAAAACGCGGCCTGGCTTGTTCAGCGCGGAGCGGCTCAGTTAGTTCCGTCTGTCGACCGTCTGCCCGAATTCGTTGCCAGGTTACAGAACAACCCAGCCGAGTTGGCCGGCTTTCGAGCCGCAGCTTTGAAATGCCAAACACCCAACGCTTCACATTCCGTCCTCGAAAATATTCTCACCTAATACTATATTCCTGAACCCCGAACCCTGACAACTCCATCATCCATCAACCATCTTTTAGAAAGACGCCGGTGAATAAGATATCTTGATCTTATCCGGCCTCACCGAGACCGGCTACAGATGCACATCCATGTGTTTGGCATCAATGCCTGTTTCTTCCGCCCCGGGGTCGTAGACCCCTGGGGCTACTCCAAGTTCCATAGCTTATGCATCCCACGTAGCCCCTGGCTTTTCCGAAGCCGGTGCATGCCTGCTTTCGGTTGTTCGCCGGCTTCGCGTCTGTACCTTCTGCCCCGGGTTGTAGACCCCGGTGCATACGCCCGGGCTGTCATTGATCAGCCTGCTCTTCAGTGACCCATCCACCAACACACCGAGCACCTGCATATACCACTACTCCAATTCCTGAATCCTGAACCCCGAACCCTGACAACTCCCCATAAACCATCTACCATCATCCATTTTCCATCAACCATTGCCCTCTAATATCCCATCAGCCCGCAGCAGCGCGAGCAGACGGGCATCAATCCGTCTTTGGCAAGACTCTGCCGGAACCGGCGATAAGCATCTGAATTCCATAATTCACTGATTGTCTGCTCTTTGATATTGCCCACCACATAATCATTATAATCCCGGCAGGGCGCCATATCTCCATTGCTGTTGATCTCAACCGCCTGGTAGATTGATATACACTGATCATACCCGAACCGGCAGGCATGGTTGGTATAATAACGCCGAAGGTCCTCCTCCCCTGTTATGTGTGGAAGCAACATCACCGGCGGCGCCGACCACGCTACTGACATTCGCTCCAATTCAGATATCTGCCGTGCAAGCTCTACGAAATCATCCGGTATCCACGATCCGATCCAGCCGCGATGCCGTGCCGGCTCAAAACCGAATCGGCGCTGAAAATCGGCTTCATGCATACGCGCGTGTTGCTCATCGATCCACCAGGCATAATAAAATATACACATATCAACTTTTTCACGCACTGTTGTATAAATATCAACCAGATGGCCGGCATTCTCGCGTGAAATCGTGGTCAGAGACGCCACCAGCGGCAGCCGGGTTCCACGTGCCTGTTTAGCAGCGCGAATCGCGTCAAGACCTTCCATGACATCGGAATAATTACTGCGTGACCCGCTGTCGGGGCGAATCCGGTCGTGTAACGCCGCGCAGTGCCCGTCGATCGATATCTGAAAAAGGTACAGGGGTGCCATAACCAACCGTTCTGCTTCCCGGGCCACTCGATACCCGTTTGTGGCAATCGATACCGGCATACCGTGCTGTATCGCCGCATCTATCACATCCATGCAGCCTTCGTACAGCATCGGTTCTCCTCCCCAGAGGTAAACCAGGGGCCGGTGTCCTTTGGCTTTCAAATCTTCAAACAGTTCAGCATACCGGTCAGGCTTTACCTGCCTGCTGACACAATCTTTCAAATCGGCCTGATGCAGATAGCCGGCTTCTCCCCATTGCCCGCATGTAATGCAGCGCAGGTTGCACATATCCGTTATCCGCAGGCTGAGCTGCCGTATTTTACGCGCTTTCCCCAGCCGTCCCGCTCGTGGATAGAGCAGATTGAATGCCCATTTTTCACATTGAAGCGCTGCCAGTTTTGCCCCTGTGCGCGGATGTAATGCAAACCGCGCAAGGTTCTTCATCAAAACTCCCGGGTGTATGGTCGGTTTTTTGTTCATGATTATTCAGTATACCAAATATTGTAATTGCCGGCCCTTTTTGTTATAGTACCCTTGCCCGGTTTATTCAGTAACATTTTGGATATTTGTCTTGCATGGAGACCCGCGTCCCTCATAATCCACTCAGTGTCCGGCACGTCTGCAAACGGTTCGGCAGCATTATTGCCAACGACGACCTTTCGTTTGATATCGCTCCAGGCAGTATCACCGGCCTGTTAGGTCCCAATGGCGCCGGCAAAACCACACTGATCCGCATCTGCGCCGGGCTTCTCCGACCGGATACCGGCGTCGTTCTGATTAACGGCTTTCCCCAAAGCCAGAACCGCTTGCGGGCCAAAGCGTTCCTCGGCCTGGTCTCGCGCGATATACCCTTTCATCATCTGCTTACTGTTGAAGAAATTCTGCGGCTGCAGGCGACATTGTACGGTCTTGCAGGTTCCGAGCTGACAGAGGCGTGCGACCGCGCGCTTGAAGAGTATTGTTTGAGCAGTTTCGCCCGCAGGCGGATCGGTGTTCTTTCCAGCGGCATGCTGCAGCGCGTGGCGATCGCCTGTGCCATGCTGCATAATCCTCCGGTCCTGCTCCTGGATGAACCTACCGCCGGACTCGACCCGGAAGTCAGACAGCATATCTGGGAATGCCTGCTGCGCCTGAAACAACAGCAGGTTGCCATGCTTCTGACTACCCATTACCTCGAGGAAGCCGCTCGTTTGTGTGAGGATATTCATCTCCTGGTCAACGGCAAAACATGCGCCAGTATGCAGGCCGGGGATAGCGGTCATTCAGCCCGTAGCCTCGAACAGCAGTATCTCGCGGCATGTGCCCATGAACCTTCAGCGCCGGTAATGCCATGACCTTTCTGCGTCAAGTCCTGCTGCTCTTCCTGGTCCATCTGCGTGTCTGGTGGCGCAATCCGCGGCACGCGCTTGTCTGTCTCCTGCTCAGCTTCACCTTCCTGCTTATCTCCGACCATCTCTTTATCGTCTGGCTCGGTAAACATATGGCCATCGGGCTGCAGGCCCCGAATGACCGCGTTGCCCGCACTATCGCTCATGAATTTTCCGCTGCCGGATTAACCCCCGTGCGCTACCCTTCCTATGAAGACGGCTGTTATAGCCTTGTGCAGGGTTCTATCGTCGGTTTCGTGTCCGTTCAAACCTCCCCGGTTGAACGCG
>CAZCLS010000274.1:0-6075 GCA_964499565.1 uncultured bacterium | reverse complement strand
TTCTCTCGCTATTATCTCCCGCTCTGTTTTTCCCTGTGCTTATTGCTCTGCTCCCTCTGCTTTGCTAAGCCCGATTTTAACTGGGTGCCCAGCGGTACTGTTCAGCCCGGCAACCTTTCCAGCGAAGCCGCCGCTCAATACGAAAGTTCAGGCACTCCCGCCTCCCTCTCTATCGGCTATGCCGGCGATGCACCCCAGGCCCATACCGGCCGAATAGTTACTGACGAATCTTTCGTCATCTCCCCCGCCTCATGGCGCGGTGGTCCGGCCCTGGAAACGTTAGTATTAGTCAAAACGATCGATTCCTCCCAGGCTCCCCTGGCTGTCACTGTCTCGGTTAATAACACTACTATTGGTGTCTGGCAGATCAATCCTCCCGCCGGTTCACGGCGCCTGTATGATGCCATGTACAGTATTCCAACCTCCGTCTGGCGGTCTATTGTCAGTAATCCCGGCACCGTCCCGGTAACCCTCTCGGCCAATAAGCAGCATGCCTCCTTAGGGTATCGCTTCTATGCCACCAGAGACTGGGATGTCCTGGGCGATACACTCGCAGGCTCGATCGGTGAAGCTGCCGCGAACGCTGCCGGTGATAATTCAGCCTATCTGCAGGGCCTGCTCGCCGAAGCCGATCACCAGTGGTCTGCCGCGGCTGCCCTGTATCAAAAAGCCGCTGAATCTTCTGACCCTGATTGTGCCCGCCTGGCTCGCGTGGCTGTGCGCCGCGCCCGCTTCCGCGCTGCGCGGGCCGCCCTGCTCAGTAATGCTGCCAATGATACGTTTGTTACTCATTATCAATTAGGATTATATGCCGGCGCCTGCTCTATCTGGGATGATGCCTTAACTGAATTTTCGCGCGCAGTGGAATTGAATCCGACCGACGCCGATGCTACCTACCGCCTGGCCGAAGCCATGGAGTATAACCGCATGTCCCCGGCCGAATTCGCTCCGCTCTTTGAACGCGCCGGCCAGCTTAACCGTCCCCCGCACTGCAATCAGGTCGATGTGCTGATCGGCGTTTATAAAGACGCTCTGGAAGGCATGTGCGGCGCATTATCTCTCAATAGTATCACCCAGCTCCAGAAAGACTGGCGCTATGTTGAACAGATGGTCTTCGGCGCTTCCATGGGTAATTACCGCATGAATACTACGTTTAAAGTTTACGACCGTAATGATCCCCCCTGGGTTATGCAGGCCGGCTGGATTTTTCTTCCCTCCGATAAAACCGTGCCCGTTCGCGGCACCTATGATTACTCGATCGGTACCGCCGAATACGGCAGCAGTCATGCTGGTGGTGTTGACTGCGGCGTGAATTTCTCGGGCGGCTGCCAGATCGGCCCGACCCGTTCCTGGGAAGTCTGGCTGCATGAATGGAATCATCCGTTTAATTGGACCGCGGTCTTCGGCGGACAGGGTAAAGGCTATCCCTGCACTCATGACAGTGACGGCTGCGGCAAACAGCCGATCGTCACGATGGGCTGCGGCCACCGCTCCTCATTGCGCTATTACCTTAATTCCGCACAGTATCGCCGCATGGAACCGTCCGATCCCCTGCTGCCCGGCACCTGTGTCTCCCCCTGGTCGGCCGCTCAGGTTGTAGCCGCTCCCGCTCCGCCGTCCCTCTCAGTCGATGCATTATCCGACTGGCTGGTCGCTCAGAATTATTTCAAAGCTGAAGATATTAAACGCCTGCGCCAGGACTGGGAAAACCAGAAAAAAGCAGAAGAATCAGCCGGATCCAAACCGCCTTTTATCGCTTCCGAGCCGCTTCCTAAGCCTGTGCCGGATTGGGATACCTTCCTGAAAAAAGCCTGGTTTCGTGTCAAAATGCTCGATTCCCTTTCTCTGGATAATGAGGCCGACTACGTTAACGGCTCTTCCCCCGCTGCCAAAAAACCGGCTTTAACCGCGGCGGCTGACTATGTCGATCTCGTTGCGGCCGTGCCGGATGCTCCTGATAAATGTGTTGGCTATGCCCGTACCTACATTTACTCACCTGAAACACAGGAAGTCCGTCTCTGGGTCGGCTACAACGACACCGCCAACGTCTGGCTCAATGGCCGCAAAATCTGCTCGGGTATCTATTACGCCTGCGCTAAATGGGAGGATAAAGATTACCCCCATGAATTCGCCCTCAGCGGCGTTCTGCAGAAAGGCTGGAACGTCTTAGCCGTAAAAGTCGAACGCGGCGGCGGCGGCTGGGGATTCAGTACCCATATCACCGACTTCGACAATCAGGCGGTACCCGGGCTGAAATTCGCCGCTACGCCTCCAAAGGGCAGCACAATCGCCCGCTATACTCCCCCGGTTGTCGGCAAAAAATATTCCTGGAACGATGTTAAAGATGATTATCTCGAAAAGATACCGCAGCTCGATGCGGATACCCTGAGCATGATTACCGGCATCAAAGGCGTGACACTGTCAAACAATGTCTTTTTTATCGGCCTGCCCGAAGGAACCAAAGCCTGTGCCGGCTCACGCTACATCAGCAAACCCGATCTGAACGACCGCGAGTTCAATAACTTCCTGAATTGGGACACCGAACAGGCCGCGGCCCTGCGCTTCGAACGTGACGGCGCGGCACACGACCTGCTGCTGGTCCGTCCCGAATATTATCAGGAATTCCTGACCTTGCTCGATACCCCAGCTAATGCGCTCGCTCCAGCGGACAATGTAGTCGGGTATATCTATATCACCGGCAGCGCGTATGCAACTACCGGCAATCGTTCGGCGCGGGTAGCCCTGGTTTTGGAAACACAGTTGGGGAATTACCCGGAAGACGACCTGGATATCTTAACGCCGGTTGCGCAATAAGCTTATTGGGCTTGTGGAAAGCGGATGCCGAAAAGATTCGGGTACGACCGCTTGCTTGTAAAATAACATATGATTATGTTATAGTTATTGTCTGGTTTTACTTTTCCGGTCTGTGCTATTGCACATAAACCGATTAAATTTACACCAAGGATCCTCCAATGTTCTCACGCAACTCTTTACTGCTCTGTAGTATTCTGTGTTTTACCCTCTGCTCGCTCTGCATTGCAAAACCGGAATTCAACTGGGTTCCCAGCGGCACTGTTCAGCCCGGTAACCTCTCCAGCGAAGCTGCTGCTCAGTACGAAAGTTCCGGCAGCCCTGCCTCGCTCTCTATCGGTTATGCCGGCTGCGCACCCCAAGCGCATGCCGGGCGCCTGGTTACTGACGAATCGTTCGTCATTTCCCCCGCCTCCTGGCGCGGTGGTCCGGCGCTGGAAACATTAGTGCTTGTCAAAACTATCGACACGTCCCAGGCGCCTGTTTCCCTTGCAATTTCATTGAACGGTACGAAGATCGGTGATTGGAAGATCGATCCGCCTGCTGGTCCCCAGCGCCTGTACGATGCCATGTACAGCATCCCAACTTCGGTCTGGCGTGACGTTGTCAGCAATCCCGGTTCCGTTCCGGTAACGCTTTCGGCCGATAAACCGCATACTTCTCTCGGCTACCACTTCTATGCGACACGGGACTGGGATGTCCTGGGCGATACCCTTGCCGGCTCAGTCAGCGCAGCTGCCGCGAAAGCCGGAAATGGTAAAGCATCATATCTGCAAGGCTTGCTCGCCGAAGAAAATCACCAATGGACCGCGGCGGCGGTGTTGTACAAAAAAGCTGCCGAATCCAGAGATGCCTCGCTGGCGCGCCTGGCTCGCGTCGCGGTGCGCCGCGCTCAGTTCCGCACTGCACGCGCTGCTCTGCTCAGCAATAAAAATAATGACACGTTTGCTACACACTATCAATTGGGGTTATATGCCGGCGCCTGCGCTGTATGGGATGATGCCTTAACTGAATTTTCGCGCGCAGTGGAATTGAATCCGACCGACGCCGATGCTACCTACCGCCTGGCCGAAGCCATGGAGTATAACCGCATGTCCCCGGCCGACTTTGCCCCGCTCTTTGAACGCGCCGGCCAGCTCAACCGCGCACCCCACTGCAATCAGGTCGATGTGCTGATCGGCATTTACAAAGACGCTATTGAAGGTATGTGCGGTGAATTATCGCTTAACAGTATCACCCAGCTCCAGAAAGACTGGCGCTATGTCGAACAAATGGTTTACGGCGCGTCCATGGGTAATTACCGCATGAACACTACCTTTAAGGTATATGACCGTAATGATCCCCCCTGGGTCATGCAGGCCGGCTGGATTTTTCTCCCGGCCGATAATACCGTGCCGGTCGCCGGTACCTACGATTACAGTATCGGCACCGCTGAATACGGCAGCAGTCATGCCGGCGGCGTTGACTGCGGCGTGAATTTCTCGGGCGGCGGACAGATCGGTCCGACCCGCTCCTGGGAAGTCTGGCTGCATGAATGGAATCATCAGTGTGACTGGACCTTCATTTGCGGTGAACAGGGTAAAGGCTATCCCTGCACTCATGACAGTGACGGCTGCGGCAAACAGCCGATCGTATCAATGGGCTGCGGCCACCGTTCTTCCATGCGCTATTACCTTACTCCCGCCCAGTACCGCCGTCAGGAACCATCTGATCCCCTGCTTCCCGGCACCTGCGTTTCACCCTGGTCAGCCGTTCAGGTTATAGCCGCGCCCGCTCCGCCTTCCCTCTCAGTCGATGCCTTGTCCGACTGGCTGGTCGCTCAGAACTATTTCAAAGCGGAAGACATTAAACGCCTGCAGCAGGACTGGGAAAACCAGAAAAAAACTGAAGAAACTGCCGGTTCCAAACCGCCTTTTATCGCTTCCGAGCCGCTTCCTAAGCCTGTTCCGGATTGGGATACGTTCCTGAAGAAGGCCTGGTACCGCGTCAAAATGCTTGATTCTCTCGCCCTGGAAAACGAGGCGGACTTCGTCAACGGTTCCGCATCTGCTGTTAATCAACCGGCAGTTAGCGCGACAGCAGACTATGTCGATCTCGTTGCCGCCGTGCCGGATGCTCCCGATAAATGTGTCGGCTATGCCCGCACCTTCATTTACTCACCTGAAACGCAGGAAGCCCGGATCTGGGTCGGCTATAACGACACCGCCAACTTCTGGCTCAATGGCCGCAAAATCTGCTCAGGTAATTATTATGCCTGCGCCAAATGGGAGGATAAAAATTACCCGCATGAATTCGCCCTCAGCGGCGTTCTGCAGAAAGGCTGGAACGTCTTGGCCGTTAAAGTCGAACGCGGCGGCGGCGGCTGGGGATTCAGTACCCATATCACCGACTTCGACAATCAATCCGTTCCCGGCCTGCAGTTCGCTGCCGCGCCACCCGCCGGCAGTGTCATCGCCCGTTATACTCCTCCCGCGGTCGGTAAAAAATATGCCTGGAGCGATGTTAAAGATGATTACCTGGAAAAAGTACCCCAGCTCGACGCGGCGGCCCTCAGCATGATTACCGGTATCAAAGGCATTTCACTGTCTAACAATCTCTTTTTTATCGGCCTGCCCCAGGGTACCACTCCCGTTGCCGGATCACGCTATATCGCTGCTCCCGACCTGAACGACCGCGAATTTAATAATTTTCTCAACTGGGACACCGAACAGGCCGCCGGCGTGCGCTATGAAAAAGATGGCTCGGTGCATGACCTGTTACTGGTCAGACCCGAATTTTACCAGGAATTCCTCAGTCTGCTAGATGCGACTGCCGGTACTCCTGCTCCAGTCGACAGCGTGATTGGGTATGTTTATATCACTGACAGCGCTTATGCCACAACCGGCAATCGCACACCGCGGGTAGTACTGGTTATCGATACCAGTCTGCCGGATTATCCTGAAGACGATTTGGATCTTTTAACACCGGTAACACCGTAAACAGTTGGAGCAATGCATGTAACCACTAAAAGAGCCACACTGTATAATAATACTCAATGTACTGCCAGGCGCAAGTAATTTAACATTAGTATTTGTTTATACTATAATGTTAAAAGAGTGATTACTAGTTTTACTGTAACCGAAAATATGGAAGGATACTATGAAGATTAATCATCTGCTGATTACTTTAACGCTGTTTGTCTCCGTCGGCACTCTCTTTGCCGTCTCGATCTGTATCGCCCCCGGTTTCTTGGACACGGGTTAGCGGTTAATTAAGCTGCACCTA
>CAZCLS010000273.1:0-6088 GCA_964499565.1 uncultured bacterium | reverse complement strand
TATGTCATAAGACCATAAACGCGGGCATCGAAGATATTTTGATCGAAGGGACGGCAGATATAATGTTACTCAATCCCCCCTACGATACGAACGGCGACGGCAGCCGGGCCGAGATAGAATTTTTGTATAAGACGGCCAGGCGGGCCGGGTTGACGATATATATAGTACCGGACCGCTTTGTAGAAGGCGGAGAGAACGCGGACGATCTGAAAAACGCTTTATATGAAACCGATTTGCAATGTGTAAAATGTTTGAAATTCCCGGAACCGGAATATAATAATTTCAAGCAGGTAGTAATGTTTTTGAGACCGGGCCACCAGCGCAGCCTAATAGAGATTGACGGCATTTTAGGAGAGGATATCACCTGGACCGACTACCAGGACTATCGCAGCAGCGGGGAAAAATTTGGTATAGTGCAGGCCGATAATCTGGCGGGCATGGAGAGTATAACGGTCACGAAGCCGGAAGCGCTTGACGACATCACCGGGGCAGCAGGGGCAGCTATTGACATGAGGCCATTGTTGCCGATGAGGGACGAACACGCGGCCTTGATTGCGGCGGCGGGCATGCTGAACGGATTGAAGATCGGACATCTAATCATCAGGGGCAGCACGCATAAAAAGACGGTAGTAAGGAAGCGGATAAAAACGGACGATGATACCGGGAACGACTACGACGAGGAAGCGCACCGGGAGACTTTCACGGCGGCATTGACGATACTGAACACGCGGACCGGGGAAATCAGCAGCATAAACAGCGGCGACCACGCGGAACAATTTTCGTCATTTTTGTTATTGCACGCCAGGCGATTTGTAGAAGCAGCCAAAGAATTATACCCGGCAGTATGCAGCGAAGGAACGGCGGCAGGGATTGATTTGTCATTCGCGCGCGCGCCGAAGCGGATAGAGGGACGACCGGACGCGCTATTGACGAAGCAGGAAGAAACGGCAAAGGCGGTAATCACGGCATGGAACGCGGGCAATAAGGTAACAACACTTGTGGGGGAAATGTCCACAGGTAAAACGACCATGAGCCTAGTCGCAGCGGCGTACATGGCATCCAAGCGGGCCGAGAACAGTCAGAAAATAATCATATTGTGTCCGGCGAAAGCGGACCTTGCCGACAAATGGCAGGCGGAAGCGGAAACGGTATTGAGAGAGTTGAACGCATGGACCGAGGAAATCAAGAGCATCACGGAGCTACGCGCAGCAATGGAGCGGCCGGGAATAGGGGCATTAGTGATCCGCGAGACACAAGCGAAAGCATCGACACCCTGGGAGAACATACAAGAAACAGGCATAGCACGGCGGTACAGAACCTACGACCAAGACGGAAACGCGACCAAGCACCGCGAGCCGAAATGTCCGAAGTGTGCAAAGGCGTTGAACCAGGCAAATATGCTGATACAGAGCCGAAAGCATAAATGTCAAAACATGCTTGAAACCTGCCCGGCGTGCGGCGAGCCAGCGAGCGAAGCGCAGAAAGAAGATACGAAGAAGCGGAACACCACTTGCGAGAATTGCGGGAGTAGTTTGATTTGTAATCACCCACATTGGACCTTTAAGAACGAGAATAAGAAGCGGCGATACCCTATCAGTAAATATCTTTCAAAGCACTACGCGAGGCGGTATGTGCTGATAATAGATGAAGTCCACAACATGAAAGGGGGAGATACTAACCGGGGCCAGGTAACGCAACAGATGATAAAAGCGAGTAAGTACGCGCTACAAATGACCGGTACACTTTACGGCGGGAAGGCCAGCACGATATTTTATTTGCTTTACCGGGCATGTCCGACTTTTCGCGCGTTGTATCATGTAAACGGACAGCAGCGCTTTGTCAACGACTACGGATTGACCGAGACAATCACAAAGACGTATGAGAGCATAGACCCACGCACAAACAAAACCGGGTATCAAGAGTTTGTGACCGAGCCGGAAGAAATACCGGGTATGCATCCGGCCATGGCAGCGTTATTGCTGCCTACGAGCGCTTTTGTATCGTTGAGAGATTTTGATTTTGAAATGCCGGAGTATAGCGAACACGTTTTACTAGTTGAACCAGGAGTAGAACTAAAGGCGCAGCACTCGCAGTATATCAGCAATCTGAAACAGAAAGGGATAGAGCGCTGGAAAGATGACCACGACAAAAGTGTACTATCACAATGGATGTGGGCCAGGTACGGAATATTGGACCGGCCGGACGTTGCGGAAGAAATAGACGGTATAACGTACACACCGCCGGAAGATTGCAGCGAACCTTTCATGAAGGAAGAAGCGCTATTGCGGTTGATACACAGGGAGCGGAGCCGGGGCCGAAAATGTTTATGCTATGTGCAGCAGATGAACCGGCGCGATCCGACACCGCGACTATTGAAGCTGATGGAAAAGCATGGATTGAAAGGCGCAGTCATGCGAGCAACGGTAACGAAACGGATAGACTATATCAAGAGCGAATTGAAAGCCGGGGCAGATGTGATATTCACCAGCGCCAAACTGGTATCAGAGGGTATAGATATAGTGGAATGTCCAACTATAATATGGTACGGCCACGAATTTAGTGTATACATAATGCCGCAAGCGAACAGGCGGAGCTATCGACTAAACCAGACCAAGGCGGTTGAGATATACTACCTTGCGTATAACGACACGGAGCAGGCCGAAGCAATGATATACATAGCCAGGAAGCTAAAAGCAGCGCAGGCGATACAAGGCGACGTAGCGAACGGACTGGCAGCGTTGAAAGGCGACGATGATTTCATTGACGAATTGAATAGTCTCATCAGCGAGCAGCAGCACTATGAGAGCGATATAGACATAAACGATCTGCCGGAGTTGCCGGAGATAGATTTGCAGTTGTTAGTAGAGTTGAAAGCGGCGGCAGAGGCGGCGGCCGCGAGGCCGGTACGGCGGGAGTTGAAGCCGGTCGATCCGGCGAAGGTTGAGCAGCTTGATATGTTCGCGGCAATGTTCGCGGCGTGAAATAACCATAACGAAAAAGGAGAAGATATGCAGAGGACATTTATACTCACGAAGGCAGGCGAGCCAGAAACAAAATGCACAATGCAGGATAAGGATATTGATATAGGCATAGCAATATCAATATGGAAAGGAGCCGGGTACGAAGTATCAGACGTGACAGAGGAAGCGCCACGGCGGCGGTAGAAAGTTTTTTCCTTAATTGGTACAATAGGAGTAGTGTATGGAAACTTTTGAAGCTATATTTGCAACGGCGCTGATTATAGTGTTAGTGCTCATAGCGTTGTTTTGACCTTGCTACGCTTGCGCTCCGCAGCGGAGGGGGCAAGGAGAACAAATAACACAGTAAACACGGAGAAAACAATATGAAAAGATTAGACATCAGAGAGGAAATCGAGTTGATCAGTGAGCAGACAGTAAAGCAAATGGCAGAGGATGGCGATTCTCAAATGCTGGCATATCATATCGATAGTACCGACATCAACAAATTTGTCGATGCGCAGGACATACTTTTGGCAAGAGATGAGTATGTCGAGGATAATGGCGACGATTATGAAAGTCCAGAGGAGGCGGAGGCGTTTTTTTGGTCTTGCGCATCAGTCTCGACGATGGATAGCTATGTCAAGTCAGTTATAACTTGCGCGCAAGACTATAACTGCATAGAAATGGTCGCGGACGTAAAGGAAGGCGGGTACGCCTTGCTATACCCGGAACAGTTGGAAAGCGCGAGAGACGACAGGGACAGATTGGAGTATTACCTGACCACCGCATTGCCGCACGCGGCAGAGCAAGTGCTATTTTACTGGAAAAACGGTTGGGACAGCGTGGAAAAGCGCGGAGAGACGGACGCGGATCGTATAGACGAAGCGGTCAGCAGCGATATTTTTGCTGATGATGATTGGGATTGGTGGGAAAGGGAAAAGATCGGGGACGAACATCAGGGGATTTGCTACGACAGCGCTTTTTATCGGTTGGGGTGGTATGTGCCAGGCGCGGATAATCCCGCGTATTGTTGAGGGTTAGTTGGATTCCGTGGAGTGATTTTCACTCCACGGGAAGAGGGTGACGGTATTGACGGTATTGACGACATTGACGGTAACCATAGAACGCATAAAGGAGAAGCATGAAAGAATATCTGAAACATTTGAGGGATAATAGCGCGAAAACGGGTTATTTTGATTTGGTCCGGGCAACGGATAGACGGTTTGAGGAAGCGACCGGGCATAGCGCCCAGGCAGCGACAATAGGCGACGTAGATGCTTTTATCGAGCATTTGAAAGGGTATATTGATGAGCACGGCGGGAGCCATGCAGCTAAGGCTACGGCGCGGCAGTATGTGTTGCAGGCGCGACGGATTGCGGAGTTTTATGGTAAGGATGCGGCGGTCCGGCGGATAAGTGAGTTGAAGTTGAATAAGGTGTTTGAGATCCATACGCGGAGCGCCGATATTGTCGCGGAGGAAAGGTCATATACCGAGGAAGAATTGAATAAGATAATCACATACGCAAGGACGCACAAGCGGCAGGAATGGACGCGGCCGGTAATATTGTTGCTGGCAGCGACGGGGTGTCGGATAAGCGAGATAGCACAGTTGCGGGTGCGAGACGTGACAGCGGACGGCCAGTTGCATATAACCGGGAAAGGACGGAAAGAGCGTATTGTAAGTGTTGGCATGAAGGAAGCGCAGGAAGCGTTAAAGGAGTATATCAAGAGCGCAGAGCGGACTAACCCGGAGGCGTATGTATTTAGCTCCGACCGGTGGAACGCCCCGCCATGCTTGAGAACAGCAACGATCCGGTCCGAGGTAAACAAGATGCTAACCGAGTTGGGAATCAAGAAGCGGGGGAAATGCGCGCACGGATTGAGGCATACGCTGTTCAGTATAGCAGCCAGAAAAGGAGTCGCGCCGAAGGTGATACAGGCTCAGGCCGGACACGCGAGTTTGACTACTACCATGAATATCTATGTGCATACGGATAAGGAGCAGGTGCGGGAGGAATTTGGGGAATTGTGGAAAGGGATAGGAGAGCGGGAGGAAGCGCATAGAGAGGCAACGATATAATTGACATAGCAGGGCATGAATGGTATAATAGAGACTTAAAGACGCGCGGCGTCTGGTTCATTTCCTGCCCCAAAGCTCTTTTGCTGGGACTGTTTTATGAGTAGCACCAGGCAGCCGCGCGCATTTTTTTTGCGACCGTTTTGAAAAAATCGGTCGTTTTTTATGTCAGGCGGATATGAGGGCGCTAAGATGAGCGGGAGCAGCAGCAGGGAGAATAGCAAGAAGGAAGGAACGCTGATCGTCAGACAAGCTGACATCGAAGGATTGTCCGGGTTGAACATTGTGGAATAGAATACCGGAAACGACAGGATTGGAGAGGGCAACGCTGATGGAAACGCACATATCAGACAGGGACGTTTTGAGATAATCAGTATAGCCGCGCTTGATATCCTGGGGGACGGAGGGATCGAGGGCCGGGGAAAGGTCGGCCATCGAAAGTGTTTCAAGCACATCGGTCAGATATTCGATATCGGCAATTTTTAGTTTTATGATCATAATTGCAAATCCGGGTATATTATAGCATTTTTGCGAAAAAAGGTCACGTCGTTAGCAAGGCGGTCGAGATAGGCAGCAGCATTGCCATCCGGGCGGCGGCAGAAGGAAAGCAGAACATGAGGGGCAGCAGCCGCGATCGGCGGAACGGCAAGGGCAAGGCAAGGGGTGTCGCGGAGGACGCGGCAGAGAGTGAAATAGTCGATACCGAAGCGGGCGGCACAGGCGGCAGCATCAGAGGCCGGGGCGCAGGTATCGTAGAGGACGGAGAACCGGCCAGCAGCACGAAGGCAGCGGGAGCCGCAGGCGTGTTGGGATATGGCGGTGAAAGGGACGGCGATAGTTGGTAATGGTTGATTGCTTACTGCGCTGGCGCTCCGCAGCGCGGCGAGGTCGGCGTAGACGGTCGGGGGGACGGCGGGGCGGAGGGCGGAAGGGAGGGCATAGGCGTAGATGATGCCAGATATGCGATCGCAGTTGTCTGATTTGTCGAGGCAGGCGGTCGGGCGGCCGTGTTCGTCGATGTAACGGGCGAGAATCATATCAGGAAGCGTTT
>CAZCLS010000272.1:5470-6096 GCA_964499565.1 uncultured bacterium | reverse complement strand
TGCCAGCCTGTCGGCCGCCGCTCATCTTATTCACGGCTCGTCTGAAGGCCGGTTCGCTATAACGTATGCCCCCGGCCGTCTCACGCGCGCAGAGATTGAATCAGTCAATTTTTCCTATGCCGTCATCAATACCCTGCTCAAAACATACAATCCCGAAGCCTTGTCAGATGGGTATAACGATGTTGCCGGAGAAGAAATATATTTCATAAGCAACCCGGCCCTCGGCCTCTGGGCCCTTACTTCCCAGTTCGAACAATGAAAACCATCAACCATCAACCATCAACCATTAAACCCTGAACCCTAACAACTAAACAAGGACCACATCATGTCTGTTGATCAACTAAAATGTTTTTCCCCTCACAACGATTTCTTCGTCGGGATCGACTCGGATGGCTGCGCTTTCGATACGATGGAACTGAAACACAAGGAATGTTTTTGTCCTCATTATATTAACGTCTTTGAACTCCAGGCCGTCTCAAAATATGCCCGCGAAGTCTGGGAATTCTGCAACCTTTATTCCCAATGGCGCGGTGTTAATCGGTTTCCCGAACTCGTTATGTGCCTCGACCACCTGCGCGAACGTCCTGAAGTCCTGCGCCGCGGCGTCTGCATTCCCCGCCTTCCCG
>CAZCLS010000272.1:0-5460 GCA_964499565.1 uncultured bacterium | reverse complement strand
AACACAAACCCGGAGCGCCGCAACGCTCACCCGGGGGCTGCCGTCTTGCCCTCGCCCACCGACGTCTCGCCGCGCGCCACGGCCGACAACGTCTTCTCGAGTCTGCCGCCCGCCCTGCAACGCGCGGTCGAACACTCTGCTGATCCCGACCTGGCCCTGGCTTTGCGCTGGAGTAACGATGTTAATGCTTCCGTGGCCGCTATTGTCCGCGGCTGCGCCCCTTTCCCCGGTGTACGCGAATCACTTGAAAAACTTTCCGGCAAAGCCGACTGCATCGTTGTCTCCGCCACTCCCGAACCGGCCCTTGTCAAGGAATGGACTGAACATGATATCGCGCAATTCATGGCGGTTATCGCCGGTCAGGAAAGCGGCACCAAAACCGAACATATCGGCATCGCGGCCAACGGCAGATATCCAGACAATCATATCCTCATGATCGGCGACGCTTTAGGAGATTATAAAGCCGCTCAGGCTAATAATGCCCTCTTCTTTCCAATCTGCCCCGGTCACGAAGAAGCCTCCTGGTCCCGCTTCGTCGATGAAGGTCTGGACGTATTTCTTAATGACCGTTTCGCCGGAGAATACCAGGAAAATCTCATGAGTGAATTTAGAAAATATCTGCCGTCAATACCTCCCTGGAAAAAGACCATACCGGGAAAGTAAAATATGCTTCAACACAGTAATGTGGATGGCCTGTTCAATTCTGGCAAAAGGTCTGACACGTCCGACAGGTCTGACACGTCCGACAAATCCACCCGCTGCCCAGAACCATCAACCATCTCCTCTAGCCCCCTTTCATTTTTCCAAGCTATTCAGTACTATAATACGCTATAACTAGTATAAAGAAGGACTGCAAGACCCATGACTTCCCGGGAAATTATTCAAAAAACACTCGCGTTCGACTGTCCCGACCGCGTTGCCCGCTCATTCAAGGATTCCGATTTCACCTGGGCGTCCTGTTCTCCCCAAACGCATGTAACCGATTGGCGCGAAGTCGGCGGCGGCCGCTGGGAACGTATTGACGAATGGGGCAATCTGCTCGCCCGGATTGATCCCACGTCCAAAGGTGAAGTTGTTCAGGGGGTCCTTTCAAACGCTGCCGCTATCGATTCATATGATTTCCCTGATTATTCCCGTTTCGAAGATTATACCGGGGTTGCAGAGCAACGCCGGAAATGTCCTGATAAATGGCTCGTTGGCGGTGTGCCCGGATTCGCGTTCAATATCGCCCGCAAAATGCGTAAGCTTGATCAGTACCTTATGGACCTTATCCTCGATGCTGACCGGATGCACGTTCTGCATGATAAGATTGATGCTATGCTCTCTGACTGCATCCGTTGTTATGCCCGGGCAGGAGCGGACTGTATCATGTTTCCCGAAGACTGGGGCACCCAAACCCAGCTCATGATCAGTCCTGCTATGTGGTATAACGAATTTTTCCCGCGCTATCAGTCATTATGCGCCCTGGCGCATGAACTCGGCTTAGCTGTCTTTATGCACTCCTGCGGCCAGATTGAAGAAATTGTTCCCTGGCTGATTAAGGCCGGTGTCGACCTGCTCCAGTTTGATCAACCCCGTCTGCATGGTATCGATGTCCTGGCCGCCCATCAGCAATCTGACCGGATTACGTTCTGGTGCCCTGTCGATATCCAGAAAACCCTTCAGTCTCATGATGAAGCCCTGATCCGTGCTGAAGCGCGAGAAATGCTGGACAAATTGTGGAAAGGCCGCGGCGGTTTCGTTGCCGGCTTCTATTCCGATAATCAGTCTATCGGCCTCGAATCTCAATGGCAGGAGTTTGCCTGTGATGAATTTATTTCCTGTGGAATTCATGAAAATATGATATAATCCCGTTTGTTTTAACCTGTCACAAGAGTTTTCCTTATGTATTATCATATCCTTCTTGCCACTATTATTCTTTTTCTCGGCGGCTGCGCCTCCTGGCGTGACATCCCCCCACCTTCTACTGTCAGTCTAAAAGCCCGTGCCTTCCTTGAGGTCGCCCGGCCAGTGCCTGATGGAAATCCATCAAATACGCTTGAATGGAAAATGCGCCAGGATCTTTATAACGTGTCTCTTGAAGTACCCGGTAAAGCTGTCCGTCTGCGCTACCCCAACACGCTCGTTTATACTAATATCGCCGGCGTTAACGCAATTCTGGTTACACCCCGCTCCGTAAGCGCGGTTCATACGAATGCAATCCTGATCTATATTCACGGCGGCGCTTATACCTACGGCAGTGCCAAATCCACACTCAGTTGTGCTATTCCCGCCGCGCATTACAGCGGCATTCCGGTTCTCTCGGTCGATTATCGCCTGGCTCCCGAATATCCTTTCCCGGCCGGTCTGAACGATTGTACCGCAGTTTATCAAGAAATTCTGAAACACTATCCGCCCCGATCGATCGGGATTTTCGGCGATTCGGCCGGCGGTGCCCTTACCGTGTCTACCATCCTCTCCGCCCGTGATGCCGGACTGCCCATGCCCGCCGCTGCGGTTCTGCTTTCCCCCTGGGCCGATATTACCAGAACCGGCGACTCATACGTAACCCTGGAAGGAGTCGACCCGATCTTGAGTTATCCTAAAAATTTGAAACTTTCCGCCGAGGTTTATGCCGGTGAAAATAATATGAAACATCCTCTGATTTCACCTGTCTATGCCGATTTCTCACCCGGTTTTCCTCCTACCTTGATTCAGGTCGGCACCCGCGAAATTTTTCTCAGTAATGCCGCCCGTCTTCAACGCGCCCTTCTGGATGCCGGCGTTGATGCCCGTCTCCGTTTGTGGGAAGGTATGTGGCATGTCTTTCAATACCTGCCTCCCGTTCCCCCCGAAGCTGAAGCCGCCTATAAAGACCTGAGCTCCTTCTTTTCAAATCACCTGAACCTGGATTAATTCTTTCTCTATGACAACCAGAGAACGATTTCATGCTGTAATGCATTTTAAACCCTTCGACCGCCTGCCCATCATCGAATGGGCCGGCTGGTGGGACCAGACTATTTCGCGCTGGCTCTGCGAAGGGTTGCCCGCATCCGTTTCCGACCGTTATGACCTTTATCAGTTTTTTGGTCTCGATATGTATTATCAGGACTGGCTCCCGGTCCATAAACCCGGGTTTCCCTATCCTTCCGAATTCGGCGCCGGCGTTATCACAAACGACCGCGAGTATGACACTGTGCGCCAGTATCTCTTCCCCGCAACCGCCATCGATACATCCCGCTGGGAACGCTGGGCTGAATCTCAGCAACGCGGCGAGTCTGTCCTCTGGTTTTCGCTCGATGGTTTCTTCTGGTTCCCCAGAACCCTCCTGGGCATAGAACCTCACCTGTTCAGCTTTTACGACCAGCCCGAACTGCTCCACCGAATCAATGCTGATTTGTCAGATTGGATGCTTACTGTTATTGATCAACTCTGCCGTGTCTGCACGCCCGACTTTATGACCTTCGGAGAAGACATGAGTTATAATCATGGTTCCATGATTTCCAAAGATTTGTTTGACGAATTCATGCTGCCCTATTACCGGCGCGTTATTCCCGAACTATCGCGGCGGGGTATTTTAACCATTATCGATTCCGATGGTGATGTCACTGTTCCGGCCTCGTGGTTCGAAGCAGCCGGCCTGCAAGGCATCTTGCCTCTGGAACGCCAGGCAGGTGTCGATATCAACCGCCTTCGCGCTGACCATCCCGCTATGCGCTTTATCGGCCATTTCGATAAAATGGTCATGAATAAAGGTGAAAAGGCCATGCGCGGTGAGTTCGAACGCCTCCTGCCTGCCGCCGCTCAAGGTGGTTTCCTTATCAGCTGCGATCATCAAACGCCCCCGGGTGTCTCTCTTGAACAGTATCAACTCTATCTTTCTCTGTTCCGAGAATATGCTGAAGAAGCCGGGCGACAGTCGAAGAATGGATGATGGAGGTGTCAGGGTTCAGATGTCAGGGTTCAGGGATCCGTGAGCAGATGGTTTAGTACTTGGGTGTTTGAGTGTGGGAGGCCGGTTCCGTCCGGGCGACTGTTTTCCGGGGGCAGAGGAAAAGAAAATCCAACAAACAATATTTCTCCCGCAGAGGCGCTGAGACGCAGAGAAAAGGGGTGCCAGGCATCACACTGAATTGTATGCAATGACGCTCTGGAGGGTGGTCCGTCCACGGCCACCATTGTGGATCGTGAGTCGACGATACAAAAATCTAATGTGACCTGGATCTCGTTTCGTTCTCCGTGAATCGATTGTGGCCGCGGGCGAGTGAGGAACGAGCGAGACCGTGGATCTCGTTCCGTTGTCAGTTTAAACGTGATTCCTGAAACTATGAGGTGGCTACTTCGCAGTAGCACCCGACTGTCCTCAGGCGGGTGACTCAACCACACACAACCGGCCTCACCGAGACCGGCTACAGATACTCATCTTTGTGTTTGGTATCAATGCGTTTGTACCTTCTGCCCCGGGTTGTAGATCCCAGCGGCTACTTCAGCAGCAAGCTCTCCAGCGTGCGTGCCACGCCATCCTCATTATTAGCAGGAATTATTTCCCGGGCCACCGTCTTGGCCGCATCGATCGCGTTCTCAGGCGCGAAACTCCGCCCGGCTTGTCTCAGCATGTCAAGATCATTGTAGTCATCCCCAAACGCGTAAATCTCGTGGTCCGGTAATGCCAGCAACGCTTGCAGACGTACAATTCCATCATATTTCGTCCAGCCCGGTTCCACCATCTCTATCACCCGGTGTGTCGGCAGAAAATTCAAATTATCCAGTGAACGGTGCTCGATCACTTCTCCCAACACACCTGTCATATGCGCGCGCACAAACGCTACCTGCTCGTTCGGTTCACACAGGAACATCGCCAAACCCCGCTGCAGCAAAGCAGAATCCGCTATCGAATCAACTACGGCTATATGCTCAGCATGCCGGTCGGCATATGCGCGATACACCTCGTCTGCCAGCAGTTGTTTATCCATTACCCGGTCTAGTATTGATCCATCGCGTGAAACGATAAACAGCGGATAGCGGCCGATCTCTCCCAGGCACTTGATTACCCGGCTGCGAATATGTGCCGGCAGGTAATGCACGAAACATGGGGTCCATCCCGGCAGTTGATATGCCGCGACGCCGTTATTGACTATTGCCCAGACCGGGAAATCAACAAACGGCAGCACCTGCTCCGCAATCCGCCGGTCGCGGCCGGTAACAAAAAACAGCGGAATGCCTCTGGCACTCAGCTGCTTCAATATATCAATACTGTATGCCGATACGGTTTTGTCATCCCGCAGCAGCGTTCCATCCAGGTCTAATGCTATCAAAACCGGCTTATTCATTCACTCGTTTAGGCGTGTTTGTGTCTACCGGCGCCGGCACCTGGATCTGTTGCCCGATCTTCAGCATGACGTTGTTGTTTAACTCCTGTATCGTTTTTGCCGTGCAGCCGAATTTGCGGGCTAAACTGAAATACGTGTCATCTTTCTGTAC
>CAZCLS010000271.1:0-6101 GCA_964499565.1 uncultured bacterium | reverse complement strand
ACGGTCTCGTCAACATGCAGAACGTCTACCTTACCCAGGGCAAAGTAGACACCGAAACCAGCGAGATGATCCCTCGCTTCGTACCCCGCGCGCTCTTTACGGTGCCGGCCGCGACTACGTTCGAGATCGACTTCCCGACGGGCTATCTCGAAAGCGAGAACGTCATCATCGAGTATGCCGACGGATCCGGCCGCCTTACCAAAGGCACCACGCCTACTGCGGCAGGCATCTTCCAGGAAGACACTGTTAATTCGGTGTGGATCTTCCACGCCAATGATGCCAGCGCTCGCCTCGCAATCAGCTATGTCTACGAGTACGACATCGACACCTCCGGTGCTACCGATGGTGTTACGGCCACAGTGCTCGACACCCGGCAGAAAGCCTGTCCGTTCCTGCTGCACTATACCCACAGCTTCACGGAGTGCAGCAACACGCGTGGACTCGAACTGCTGGTGTACAAAGTGCGGCCCTCGGGCGAGTTCTCTCTGCCGATGGAGCAGGGCGGCCATGCCACGCCGAACTTCGAAGTGTCCGCGGTCGATCCGCTCCGCGCGGACTACCGCATCGGCATCCTGCTGATCGAACGCCTGGAATCCTAAAACAGCAGCCTAACCTCTGACGGTTGTGCCGGGCTTCGGCCCGGCACAGCTTAACATTAACGGACATTATCAATATGACAAAAAACAATCGAATCCCACACACCTGCCACGACGGCGTCGAACGCGAGTTTTCATCGTACACGATACCCGATATGCGCCGCCTGGCTCCAAAGCTTATGCGCCTTTCGCCCGAAGACATCTGGCTGGCATTCATCTTCGCCGGTGCCCGGGCGCCCGAACAGAACGCCGATGCCATGCCGGACGATAACGACCAGTACCTGGCGCTGATAGACTTCATCGAACCGCTCTTTACCGAAAAATACTGCAGCCATCCCCTTACCCGGGACCAGATCGAAAACGAAGATCACATCGATACTCCCGATCTGCGCGTGCTTATAAACATAGCCATCGGCAACCACACGGAACAAGCAAAACCTGCGGATGAATAAAGCGACGAACAGTATCCATGTCAGACAAACCCGCGAATACACGGCGTACGACGGTGTGCGCCGTGTATTCGGCCAGTTTGCCTGGCCCGATATGCTGCGTCTCATGCCCGTGTTTGCCGCCGCCGGCAAGACCTCGGCCTGGGCCGCTGTGCTGTATTCGTCTTTGGCGGAGGGGGCCAAAGGCGCCGATGCAGTCATGGATATCATCGAGACGCTGTTCTCGGAGCGGTACTGCAGCAGTCCTCTCTCGCGCCACGATCTGACGGAAGGCGAGCATATCTCCGTCGGCGAAGTGCAGCCCCTGGTAGACATCGCCTTCGAGCTGTCGGGGCTTACCAAAAAGGTGAGTGAACCTGAAGACGAGTTTGCATCGCAGGACAGCAAATTCGATATCGACGAATGCGTCTTCCTGGTAGAGCGCTACACATCTATAGATTGGGAAGCGGTACACGCGCTTACATGGGAACAGTTGCTCTGGCATTACGAGCAGATCCTCGGGTTCCAGCTGAAATACGAAATGCCGATCCACGGCGTCGACACGCGCAAAGCGGTGCGCAGCTTCGAAGCCGAACGCGCACGCGCCGCCGCCGGAGACGGCGAACCGGCAAGTATGCCTGGAACAACCAAGCTAAACCAGCAGAAATTCGATGAAATGTGGAATGAATGGGGCAAAGAAAGTGCGGCACGCGCCCAGGCGGCGAGTGGCACTACTGCAAAATTACAACACCTCCAAACACTACTCGGCGGAGAATAAGCATGTCTGAAAACGGAAGTATGAACGCATCGGTAGGACGGGCTCACCAGGCTGGCGGGTCGGGCGGCGGCGATGCCGGAAAAAGAGTTGCCGGTTTACGGCAAGATGTCGACAAGATCACCAAAAGTCTGAAAGAGTGGAACGATCTGGCCACATCGTTTTCTAAAAAAATAGAAACCGCCCGGCGAACCATGGACACCATGGGCAAAACGAAACCGGGCGGTGCTCAGGCGGGCGGGATTGCCGGTTCCGCTGGCGGGGCAGGAGACCTGCAAGGCGTTGCATCGGGAGCCGCCAAGGCCACCAAGGCCATCAAGGCTGCCAGGGATGCCGTAGCCGATCTCTCGACCGCTTTGGCCGCGGCCGAAATGAAAGGCAGGATTTTCGGCAAGTCGTTCAAAACAGGCATGGCCCAGGTAGGTGCTTTTCAGACCCAGCTGAAACGTATGATCAATCAGGTAGCCGCGTTGAGCGGTGGACCGGAAGGAGATGCCGCCAATGCTTTGCTGCAAAAGTTCCGCACCCAGCAAAAAGCTATCAATGAAATGTCGGCATCACAGCAAAAGCTGGCTGTTGCTTTCAGCGAAACCAAGGATCCCTCGCAAAAATCAGCCCTGGCTGCGGAAATGGATCGCCAGCGTGATTCGGCCAGGGGACTTGCCACCGAGCTGCGCACACTGCATGTTGAAGTTATGCGTATGCGCTCGGAAAGCATGCAGTTCTCGTCCCGTTCGGCATCCGATGTTTTTTCCAGAAAAGAAGAGGCCCGGATGCTCTGGCGCGATCGCGCTTTACGGATCGAGAAAAAATCGGTGGCGTCCAACCCTGCCCTGGCGCAGTCGATGGGCGGCCAGCTGCGCCTGGTGAATATAGAACTGGCGCGTTATGAGAATCTGAAAAAACGCGGGTTTGCTACCGACACGCAGCGTGCTCAGAGCTTAGGCTTTACCGCCGAAAAAGTACGGCAGCTGCGGGACGAACAAGCACGCCTGAACAAAGAGGTCGAACGAGCTTCCGGCGTTGGCGCGAAACAAAAGACCACCGTGCCGGCCGGCACGGGTGGGGGAGATGGAAAGCAAGGCGGAATGTTTGCCGGTGGCGCCATGGGCTGGGGAAATTCCGTGGCAAACCAGATGCGGTACTGGGGACAGCTCCGTATCTTGTACGGCCTGTATGCCAAGGTGAACAAAGGCATGAAAATGTTCACCGACCTGACGGGAACGACAAACCGCGCCGTGCGCACATCTGTTACGGACGTTACGGATCTTAACGCTGTCTGGCGTGCCCAGAACGAAATAGCTGACGCGGCCACGAACTACCTGTCGCGCCACCTCGGCACCGTCGCTGAATATACCGAAGCGGTCCACCAGTTGACCCAGGCCGAGATGGCACGCTCCGAAGCGCTCCGCATCGCCCCGACCATCATGGCGCTGTCGAAAGGCCTTGATGCCGGCATTAAGGAAACGTCGCGGGTGATGGTGGGGTTGAACGAACTGTTCAAGGATCTGGACGGCATGTCGTCCGATTCCGGCCGCATCAACAAAATGGCATCGATGCTTTCCCTGGCGGTCAAAAAAGAAGTAACCACTATCGAAGATTTGCGGACGTCGCTGGCATACGTCGCGCCTGTGGCGAAAAACGCAAACATGAGTTTTGCCGAGTTGATAGCGTCTGTATCGCTGCTGCACACCAACATGATGCAGTCGTCCCGTGCCGGCACGGCTATGCGCCAGATGCTGAACGCCCTGGCCAAGAACGCTGACAAACTCAACGCGGCGTTCAACCTCGGCATAGAGGCTGACAAACCGATGCAGTTTGCCGACATAATGGGAGCCCTGGGCGAGCGCCTGAAAGAAGGCCAGATGACCAGCGGAAAACTGAAAGAGTTCCTCTCGGGCTTCGGTCTGCGCGGTGCTCCTGGCGCCATTATTATTCCAGAGCAGTTCGAAGGGTTTTCTAAGCTGGTGGGTGAGCTTGAAAAAGCAAAAATGACCGACCTGTTCGGCATGCGCGACATCATGGAAAAGAACGTGCCGGGACAGCTCAAGATCATGTCTCAGAATGTGGACCTGCTGATCGGCAGCATTATGCGCGGCGCATTCGGCGGACGCGAATTTGCCGAATCGCTCGAAAATGTAAACAGGAAAATGAGTGCGACCATGCCGTACGCCGTTGCGATAGGCAAGGCGCTCAAAAACCTGGCCGGGGGATGGAAGATGCTGGCGTGGGTTGCCGCGTTCAGCATCCAGGGCATGCTGAAAAAGATCGCCGCGCTGCGCACTGCGCAGGCCGGCCTCAGTTTCGGCAAGGCGCTGACGTCCGTGGCCAGCGGCAATGTTGTCGGCCTGGCGCTTAATGCCGCCGCCCTGGCGACGTTCGGCATCATGGCCGCCCGTGAAAGCGCACGCGCCAGGAAAGAAGAAGAATACCGCCAGACCATGGAAAGCCTGGCCGCCACGCGCACCGAGATTGAAGAGATAGAAAACAAGATTACCAGTTTGAAAAAATTGCAGAACGTAGAAATGACCAGCCTTGAGCAGAAAAAGCTCTTGTCTGATGCCAATCGTGATTTGATTCAAACTTCAGCCCAGGTTGGCGTCTCTTATGATCGCGAGGTAGAATCGATAGATGGCCTGGTTCAAAAGTACGAAGAGCTTAAAGTCATTCGCGTGGAAGCCGAGCGCATCCAGTCTCGCAAGGCTGTTAAGTCTGTGTATGACAAGTATACAAGTTTGTCTGAAGATCCATACCGCAAATTTGAGATGAAGTATTTGCGGGGAGGTGGACTCGAAAAAGCCTTTACAGCTGGCGAGTCTGAACTGAGTGCGTTGATGGAAGAGTTTCCTCGTTTTGTCAAAAACGCTCAGATGATTATGCCGAAAGACGAGGCATTGAAGATGGCCAAAAAGATGCTTGACGATACAAACCTTGCCAGGTTGTTTGAAAACTATGCTGAATATTACAAGGGTGAAAAGATTACCTATCCTGAGGAAGGATATGCTCATAAAGACGACCAGAAGGTTGCCGATGCGATGGTGCGGTTAAACCAATATAATTCCATCCTTGACAACTATAACCTGAGTGTTCAGGCCGCCGCCGCGCAAGTGCAGCAAATGGTCAAATCGTTCCAGCGCCTGGTTGTCCAGGCTAAGATGGTCCGGGCTGAATATAACGAGCTTGTCAAGTTGTCGTATGATGACAAGATGGCGATTTTGAAATCGTCCGGATTGAAACCGCGCGATTACAACTCCGCCAGACTTAACCTGGTCGGCGAGCAGTATCAGGACAGGACTTCGGAATTGGGCGGTCTGTTGAACGAGCTTAACGCTTCTGACGATCGCATTACTGCCATTCAGAAACAGTACAACGAAATGGCCGCGGCCGCGACTGCGACTGAAGGCAAGCTTAGTGACGAGCAGATCAAAAACATGCGCCAGCTCGAATCTGATCTGAAAGCGGTAAACGATCAGAAAGAAGAGATGCTCAACAAAGCGGTGGACATTACCAAAGAACTCCGCGCCATGCGTATCGAGATGGCGGGATTTGTCAGCGAGACAAAAAAGGCCGCCTCGGCCAAGAATGCCTGGGGCCTGGTCGGCTCTGGAACGAACGAATTCTTTGCCGGTAAAAAGTACACCGACGCTTCCGGACGCAAGCACACGATGAACCGTCGACAGTATGTCGCCAGTTTGGCAAAAGAAAGCTACAAGAAAATAGTGGCAGGGAAGATGGCGAAGGACATCAGGGCCACAAACTATGCCGGTTCTCCCGGCAGCCTGGAAAGCACGGTGATGTCGGCCGCCGGCAAAGACACCGCCAAGTCTTCGCGCTGGCTCGAAGCCCTGCGCTTCGGCGTCAACCCGTATTACGACAACCAGCAGAAGCTGGCCGAAAAGCAATACGGCATCAATTCCGATCCGTACATGGCCGTGCTGAAGGAAAAAGCGGATCTTAAAAAGATCGTTGCCGGCAACAAGGCCTTCGGCGGATTCAATAACAACAAGTTCATGGACGGTGGCTTTACGGGAATGATGAGTGATAAATACGGCAAAGATGTCGAGCTGGCTATGCCGATGGTATTCGACCAGCTGACGGAGAAGCTGGATCCGTTTGCCCAGGCCGTCGAAAAGTTCGCGACCGCATCCGACACCTTTGCCAAGGCGTCGACGCTTATGCAGCTGATAGCCCAGGCGGAATCGCGCTACGGACTCGGTCCCGCGGTTTCACTGGGTCAGCCGGCTACGCGTGCCGCTGCCGCCGCGAAAGCTGGTGCGAGCGCCGGTCCTGCTGTCAATGTCA
>CAZCLS010000270.1:0-6107 GCA_964499565.1 uncultured bacterium | reverse complement strand
GTTACCTGCCGGTCGATAGAGCAGTTCAGCGCGGGATATCCGGACAGGCATCTGCCCTGGTACCATGTCGGACCGATTTACGGTGAAGGCGGCATGGACACGGCCACCGGCAAAAAAATGTTTGACATAATCACAACCAAAAGTCCCGGCACGAAAATGATGTTCTGGAACGGGCCCAATCCGCATGACACGCATTTATATCCGGTACGCGAGCAATGCGTGGTAAACGAATACAGTTCTTACTGGGGGGGATCGTTCCAGGGTTACATAGACGCGGGCTGGGGGATACTGAACGCGACTGCCTGGCCATTATACATAACGGGCGGCTCTCAGCCGCCGCCGGAAATAGTGTATGAGAATTTCAACCTGTACCGTTCAGGCGAGACTTTATATGATACGCCGGCGGCGCATGAACGTAATATCGGAGCCCAGGTATGCAGCTGGGAGATGCCGCCGAACAGCTCGTTTGACCCGTGCCGCGTCCGGGTACCGGTGACAGCGGAACTTTCCTGGAATTACACTAACTGGCCCTACGCAGCAGAAGCATTTGACGAATATCTCGGGCGATTCGACGCGCAGAATGCCCGCTTAAGCACGTATATCAACCTGACTCCGCAAGCGCCGACAGCGCCGCAACAGCTGCAGGCGACAATGGGCGGAGCGTTAGGTAAAATTGAAATCAGCTGGAAAGGATCGCTGCAGGATGTACGGTCATATTACCTGTACAGAAGCACGCAGGATGTCGTCGCTACGGCGCAGCAGATCGCCGAACCGCTGTCATGCGGGATAACGAGTTATACCGATACGAATGTTATCGATATGATCCGCTATTATTACTGGTGTGAAGCGGTCAATGAAACCGGCACATCAGGCAAAGGGAGTTCGGTAGAGGGCTATGCCAGTGACGGGCAGAACAACGCGGCGGCCAGCGAACCGTTCCAGTATAAAGCCGGGCAGGAGCTGCACGGGCTGGGCGGCGGAACAGGCTGGGGAGACGCATGGGTATACGCGGGCTCGGAAAATCTGACGGTTGTTGCGGACACACTTGCGTATCCAGGCTATCCCGGCAGCGGGGGGAGCTTACTGATAGACCGGCCCGGGAACAGCACGGTCCAGATGATCCGGAACATCAGCGGACAGTTTAACATAGCCGGCTCGACAGTCTGGCTGGCATGGCTGGTCAAAGCCGAAACGGCAGCGGGAGACACGCTGAGGATACAGCTGAACAACAACGGCAATTTCGCGATGGGCAAAGACGGCGCCAACCAGTTTTTCTTTGGCAGCAACGCAAATTTGGGACAGTTTGCAGCGGGAACCGTGAACCTGGTATTAGTCCGTTTTGATTTTACAGAAGGGAATGACACGGGAGCAATCTGGATCAATCCTGACATAACGGGCGGAGAAGAACCGGCTTTGACAAACGCGGATGCAACCGTTATCGCCGAGATGGGCACGGGCAGCAGAATGGACGTAAACGTATCCTCCGGCTCGGGAACATATAGCGTTGATGAAATCCGGTTTGCACGATCATGGGCGGAGCTGCTGGATTTCGGGGTGCCGAAAGAACCGCTGCCGCCGTTAGGGGTCAAGGCCTCGGACGGCACGTATGTCGACCGGGTGGCAATCACGTGGTACTCGTCATTATGGGCGACGAATTACAATGTGTACCGCGGCATGAGCGCGGACGGCACATACGGGCACATCGGCGAAAGCAAAGAATGCGAGTATGCTGATTTCAGCGCTATAGCGGGCACGGCTTATTATTATCGAATTCAGGCCGTCAACCAGATCAGTCAACCCATGAATTTCAGCGAACCGGACATAGGCTGGATGGTGTCACCGGCTGTTCCGGTAGAAATAGTCAATTTTGATGTCGACAACAACATCAACGGTTTGGGCTTTAATGACACGATCATTGGGAACTACCATTACCATCCCTGGAGTATTACAGCGCCATTATCAAACCGGGACAATTTCCAGAACGCGGTATTTTACGGTGGATTTACCAATGTAACGCCGACGGCAGACGGAATATATTATGCCCGGTTCGATGCGGGCTATCCGGTTGACGGGGGCGGGCCGTGCATGGACGTAGTATCGCTGGACGGCGACAAACCGCCGACGGGCAATTACACGAATAATCTCTACGCGCCGTTTGTCTGGTTGAAGAGCGGACCGGGAGCGGACAATGATGCCTTCCAGGGACTCGCGGCGGAGTATCCGGTCGTGCTGGATGACGACTGCAGTGTCACCGTGTATGGCGGTAACGCCGGCGGTGATCCACGGCCCAGGATCCTGGTCAGATTGAATGAAAACGAGTGGTATGTAACTGACCGGCTGCCGGGCTGGGTAGGCGGCATAGCTGATACGCCGGCCACGCTCAATAATCCGGGTACAGCGGATTGGTACCGGTATTATCCGGAACAGGGCATGGACGTAATCGCCGGCACAGCAACGAACGTTGTACTTAACAATGTGACGGCAATCGGATTTCTGGCGCACACAGACACATTAGCACGCGACCGGCGCGGCTTCCGGTTTACCGGATTTGAAGCGACAGCGAAAGTGATGATACCGGAACCGGGAGTAGCTGGAAGCAGCCTGGTGGCGCTTGGGGGATTGCTGCGGTATTTGAAGCGATAGAGTGCGTTCAGATGTCCGATGACCGATGTCCGATGTCCGTCGTTTGGGCTTGGTTAATGTTTTTGTTTAGTGAGTGCTGATTTTCGAGGGCCAAGGGTTGTCATGTTTGCTTATGGAATGATAGCAAGAGTATGCGGGTTAGAGGGCAGAGAGCAGAGAGCAGAGGGCAGAGTGCTGCTGCGTGTGTGCTTGGGACAGCAAGTAGGGCAGAGCTTCCAGCCTGCCACCATCCCTGCACACCCTTTTTCGCTCGAACCCCCAGCACCCCCTTCCCCCACGCTCCCTCTCCCCGAAGGCCGTGGGTCGTCCGTGATAGTGAGGGTATATGAAAAAAAGCACGCTGAGGCGTGGACTCCAACCTGCGGATGAATATGTTGGCCTTCAGGTTTCTGTCTATTTATAGTAAGGGCATCACGATTTTCAATCCGCAATTAAACCATTAGTGTTCATCAATTTTGCCGTTGCCGGAGAGCATAATGGCAATAGGCCGGGTAGTAGGGAAATGGGAACAGACGATCAGGCTGATGACGACGATCGGCACGCACAGGATCATGCCGGGGATACCCCAGATAATCCCCCAGAAGGCTAATGAAAGTAAAATTACCAGCGGACTGATGTTCAGGGTCGTGCCCATCAATTTCGGCTCGAGCAGATTGCCGATCAGAAATTGCAGACCGGTGATACCGCCGGCAATAATGGCAAACGGCACGAACGAATCGAACTGAATCAGGGCTAGAATAGAAGGAAAAATAGTAGCGACAATCGAACCGATCGTGGGAATAAAATTCATAAAGAATATCAAGAGAGCCCAGAACGCAGCAAAATCCAGCCCGAGCGATTGCATAATCAGATAGGAATAAATACCGGTTACAGCGCTGGTAAGGGTTTTGATACCGAAGTAGGTACGCACATCACGAGATATTTCATTCAGAATAGTAAAAACTTTCTGATGATTATTGGTGTCGCTGAAAAGGGCGTTCAGTTTAAGCTTGAAACTGGCCTGCTCAAGAAAGAGGAACAGCAGGTAAATAAAAACGATCCCTATGCGCCCGGCCATGTTTGTCAGGGCTTTAGCAATTTCGGCCACAACCGACCCGAAGTTTATATTTTTTATTATTTTTGATAGTTCAGGTGTCTCGGTAATATGAAAGACCTGGAACCAATGCCGGATAATTTCTCTCAGTTTATCATTGTAGCCGCCTGCTTCTTCAATCAAACTTGAGACATTGGCACTGATCAGTTCGTACAGAAAATATAATGCCAGGGCAATCGTTCCGATAGCTAACAGGAAACAAACGGCTGCAGGCAGGTGTCTGCCATGGAAGGAAGCAGACGCGTAGAAGCTTTTGAGCATGTTAATGATGAACCAGATCAAAACAGCCATCACTAACGGCAGCAGCAGATGGCTGCCGACGCGCAGGACATAGAATACCAGGCATAATGTAATAAAGCCGATACATACTTGAACAAATTTCATAAAGAGCTCTCCTGAAAAATAGTATGTATTATTGTACTGTTTTGGCAGTGCGGAAGCAATTGTCGTTGGTGGTTAATAGGATTAAAGGGATTAAGGGGAGTAGGGGGTTGCATGGGTTGAAAAGGGCAGAGGGTTGATGGTTGATGGTTAATGGATGATGGTCGTGAGTCGTGAGTAGTCAGAGTGGGAGGCTGGTTCCACACGGGCGACTGTGGGCGGATATCCGAGGGCCGAGGGCCGAGAGCCGTCGTGTGGGCTTGAGGTGTGGATAGCTTGGGTAAGCTGGTTAGTCCACCGTTTAGGGACAAACGGAGGCGACTTCGAGGGCCGATAGTAGCACCCGCGGCTCCGAGGCGGGTGTCTTGCTCACATACACGTATACGCCTGCTATACACACACACTTCACGCTGACCTGTCAGGCCTTTGACTGAAGCGTGTACTCCAACACGCGTGTGTTGCCGTTGGAGTCCACCGTTTGGGGACAAACGGTGGCTGCTTCAAGGCCCAAGGCAGGAATTATTGACAGCAGGCAAAGTAAATGATAATATGTACTATCAATAGTATGTATTGACAACCAGGGTCTGATTGCTATAGAACCTTTGCTGAAAAGTAATCGGGCGAAAGAGCAGGCACGGTTGTGAATTGTATTAACCTATGGAATAACTGAATGGAGAAACCTTCATGAAATCACGCATCATTATTCTATTAGTATGCATGAGCGCCGCCAGTATTTTCGGGCAAACGCTCGTGTCGATTGATTTTGAAAATCCTCCGTACGTACCCGGAGACCTGTCGGGACAGGAAGCCTGGACGACGTATCCAGGATATGAACCGCCGTTGAATGCGGTGACGAATGCCAATCCGACCGCGCAGCAAGGAGAGCAAAGCGCGTTGCTGGTATCAACCAATGCCGCATTCAGCGCGATGATGTTTGACATGTCGAATTATGTCAACAGCGCGACGTTCAATACCAACGCGCAAAATCTGCGCGTAACGGTGTGGGTTTGGGGCGCCACTGATTATAACGGCATCGACTTGCGCGACAATGTGACCGACCGGAATCGATTGGCGTTAATGGGCATCTGGGCCGGAGCGGCAACCAACGCGGAACTTAACGGTTCTACCGCCCGCGTGCCGGTCAACCTGGAAGAATGGAATGAACTATCAGTATTACTTGACTGCAAAGCACGCAAAGCGATCCAGTTCACGGTGAACGGCTATGCTATGCCGGTTACCGACCATGTCATGGGCGGCACGGCGCCGTATCCGCAGATGCTGCGCATTAACACCAGCGGCTTGCTGAGCAGCTACAGCGCGTTTGATATGATCACGGTTTCAACCGAGCCGAAAGGATACCAGGTATATACGGTTCCATTACCGACCGCCGAAGCGTACCAGCCGCGGACAGCGAGTGTATCGCTCTGCGGTCAGGGAGACACAATATATTTCACGCGGTACTGGGCTAATGTGCTACCGGGCGCGGACTGCCCGTTTTATGGCTTAACCGGCACGGCAGGCACCTGGACAGATTTAGCGCCGGCCCCGAAATACGTGCAGGATCCCCCGAGCTGGTTTGAAACTAATATTATGCAGAACTGGGCCGGCGACGGTCTCAGTCCCGGTCAAATAGCCGGAGATTCCTACCTGTTCATGTTCGGCTCAGTCCCCAAAGGCGGGACGGGAGAAGACATCAACCGCGACCTGTTTGGCTATAATGTCACTGCTGACGCGTGGGAAATCGTGACTAACACCTACGACACCGGCGGCGCGGATGGCGCTTGCACATTTGTGGCTCAGGATTCGATCTACGGCTACTGGCGCGGCTGGACGCCGATGCAGCGCTGGGCCTGGGACAAGAGCGGTCAGGGCGTAGTGCAGCAGGCCACCGTTGGAACCGCCGCACTGCATCCGGTTGACGGCACAAAGGTCGGCACGAAAGCGGTATACATCATGTTTAAACCGAACGCGCCGAACGGCCGCCTGTTCT
>CAZCLS010000269.1:4319-6108 GCA_964499565.1 uncultured bacterium | reverse complement strand
AAAATTATTGCCGGTGTATAACTCAACGGTTTATATGACAAAATATCCCTTCCAGATTTCTATTCTTCCCTCCGGCCTGCGGATTATTACTGCCGAAATGCCCCATATGGAATCAGTCGCAATCGGTGTCTGGGCCTGTGTCGGCGGCCGCTATGAACCGGCCGAAGTAAGCGGTATCTCCCACTTTGTCGAACACATGAACTTCAAGGGGACCGCCCGCCGCTCATCCTTGAAAATTTCCCAGGCGATCGAAAGTGTCGGCGGCGTGATCAACGGCTTTACCGGCGAGGAAGCCACCTGCTATTATGTCAAAGTCAGGTATCCGAAATTCAAAAACGCCCTGGATGTTATTCTCGACCTTTATTTTCATTCGCGTTTCGACCCGGTCGAGCTCGACCGCGAACGCGATGTCATTAAAGAAGAGATCAGGATGTATAATGATGTGCCCCAGCAAATCGTGTATGATGATTTTAACTCGATCATCTGGCGCAATCACCCCCTCGGCCGTTCTCTGCTAGGCACATTTGACAGTATTGACAATCTTTCGCGCCGGAAACTGAATACATTCAGAAACCAGTATTATACCCCGGCCAATACCATCATCAGTGTCGCCGGCAATATCCGGCATGACGCAGTCATAAACCTGGTTGCCGACTACACCCGCGGCCTGCGCTCCAGCTCCCGCGATCTGCCTCCTGAATTCAAACCGTTCCGCTCCGCCCAGCGCGCTCCCAGGTTTCATATCCGCCACAAACCGGTCGAGCAGGCCCACGCCATAGCAGGGTTCAGAACCTTCGGCCGGACCGATCCCCGCCGTTTCCAACTGCGGCTGCTGTCAACGATTCTAGGTGAAAATATGAGTTCCCGCCTGAATCACGAAATCCGTGAAAAACGCGGTATCGCCTATTCCGTCCATTCCCAGGTTACCCGCTATATCGAAACCGGTACGCTGCAGATTACGATTGCCACCGAACCGGGCAAACTGGTGAAGGCGCTCGAACTGATTATGCGCATGTGCCGTTCTATTGCTGAAAAAGGCGTAACGGCAACCGAACTGCGGCATGCCAGGGAATTTGTGCGCGGTAATGTCGGTCTGGCGTTGGAACGGACGACCGACCATATGATCTGGCTGGGTGAAAGTCTGTTGACGTCTGCGACTGTTTTAACCATTGAAGACATCATGGCCGGGTATGACCAAGTTACCCTGGATGACATTCAGGCCGTTGCCCGGCATGTGTTTGTTTCGAAAGCCCTGAATCTGGCCGTCACTTCCCCCGCCTGTGAACGTCCGGACCTTGAAAGCGCCATTGCCAGGCTCAGTTCCTGATTACATTCTTTTATTCATTAAACAGGAGGTTGCCATGCAGTCTGTATTCGGAAAAGTTGTCTATACCGGTACCGAACGCATTGAGAATGCATACCTGGCTTTCACGACAAAAGGTATTGCGGGTGTCTCATCCGTCCAAAAAGGTACCCTCGTCGGAAAATACCCCGTTATCACTCCCGCCCTTATCGATCCTCACAGTCATATCGGCATGGCCCGGGCGGGCGAGCCCGGCAGTGAAGCTGAAGCAAATGACCAGTCTGAATCAATTATGCCCCTGCCCGATGCCCTCGATTCGGTTCAGATGGATGATTCGGCTTTTCGTGACGCGATAGAGATGGGTGTTCTATACTCCTGTGTCGTTCCCGGCAGCGGCAATATAATCGGCGGCCATGCAGCGGTTATAAGGAATTATGCCCATACCACCCTGGACGCTTTAATTGCCCGGGCGGGAATCAAGGCGGC
>CAZCLS010000269.1:0-4219 GCA_964499565.1 uncultured bacterium | reverse complement strand
ATTGCCATGATATTACGCCTGGTTGACGAATACAATCTGAACGTTCAAATCGAACATGCTATGAGTGTTAATGACATCTCAGTGTTCCGCGAACTGAAGCGCCGCGGTATTCCGGTAACCTATGGTCCGATCGACGCATTTGCTTATAAAGTCGAATTGAAACATGAAAACTGGCGCAACATCAAATTCCTGCTTGAATCAGGCGTAACGTTCGGCTTGATGACTGATCATCCAGTCACCCCTGCTCGCCAGATCCTCTTACAAACCCGCTGGTTCACCCGTGCAGGCATGACCGACCAGCAGGCGATCGAACTCGTAACCCGCCAGAACGCGCATATTCTCGGCATAGACAAATTCCTGGGAACGCTGTCACGAGGAAAATGGGCATCATTCATCTGCTGGAACGGCAATCCTTTTGACTGTACCAGGTATCCGGTTGCCGTGTATGCTGAAGGCAAACTATTATTTGAAGAACGCTGACCGCTATCGCCGATGTCGTCCGCGCCATATCCGGACTATCTCGTACAGGACGATAACAATAGCCGTCAGACTCCATAACACCAGGAACCAGTCGCCAAAGCGGGTATACAGGCTCAGACCTGCCGCGTGCACCGGCACCGTCGCGTAAAGCACCCCGTAAATCTCTGTTCTTTTTCCGCCTTTCTCAAGCACGGCAATTGTGCGGCCGGTATTGTCTATTACCATCGTTATGCCCGAGTTGGTCGACCGAATCAAGGGCAAGCGCGTTTCCACCGCCCGGAAGGCCGACAAAGCGGCGTGCTGATACGGCTCGGGACTGCTGTGAAACCAGCCGTCATTCGTCAGGTTAACCAGGATTTCCGCCCCGGCGCGCGCCATATCGCGTGAAAGATATCCGAATACATCTTCAAAGCAAATCAAGGGTCCGAAAACATACATCTCTCCATTTACCGTCTGGTAAAGCGGCTGGGACTGCCTTCCGGCACTGAAGCTACCCGCGATTGGCGTAACTTTTTTAAGAAAGGGCAGATACTGCTCAAACGGCACATATTCACCGAAAATCACCAGATGCCTTTTGTCGTAGATACTGGACACAAACCCGTTCGCCTGAATCAACCCGGCACAATTATAAAAACGTCGTGTCCCGGTAGCAGGATCCACGCTATAACGGGCCATTCCGGTGATGACCGGCAGTGAAACATCTCTCAAGATATTTGTCACCATGCGGAAATTCAATCCGCCTTCAAAATAATAACCGGGAATTGACGTTTCGGGCCAGATAATGATATCCGGCCGCTCTCGCACCGCGGATGAACTCAACACATGGTACTTTTCAAGCACCGCCCGATCTTTAGAGGGATTATGTTTAACTTCTGATTCAATGTTTGCCTGTATGCAGGCTATCCGAAGTTGTTTTTGCGGACTCTGCCGGACCAGGTGTGTCTCCCGGACTGCTCCGTATACTAAAGCGGCTGCCACGATCGCCGCGGCGATGCCTATCGGCGTCAGTTGTTTGCGCAGCGGTTCTCCCGCGCGCTGAGAGACCAGCGCCCGCGCTAACGCTGTGTTAATGCATATAATAATATAGCTGACGGCATAGACTCCTGCCAGGTCGGCGGTTTGTATGCCTGTAATCCACGGACGCCAGGTATACCCTAACAGCAGCCAGGGAAAGCCGCTCAGAAAATAGGTCACAATTGCTTCAAACACTATCCAGACCATCGGAATTACTAACAAGGCGGGATATCCCCGTCGTACCAGCCACCAGCCCAGGGTAAGCATACTGGCCAGAAACAGTGATATAAACAAGGCCAGCATGACCATGCCCGCTCCCGTTACATAGCTGATCCACCAGATGCAGGATAGATGCCATACCGCGCTGAATACATACGACGCGAGCCATACCTGCCGCCAGCTGCGGCCAGGCGACGGGCTGAAAAGAACCGTCAGAAAAGGCGCCAACGCTACCGCCGATACCGGCCACAGCGCCAGATGAGGATATGCCGCGGTCAGTAGTAGAGCGGAACAGACAGCGCTGATAAGCAATGCTATCATAGATGAAATTCCTTTGGGTGTGTTAGCGGAAGTGCGTGAGCCATCAGGCGCGGGGTCCATCAACGGTTTTTTGGCGTTGACTGTAGACGATAAACAGTACACCGATAAGCAGCAGGATCACGCTGTATATCTGCCCTTTTGTAAGGCCTAACCAGTCCGGTCCGGCCAGCACAGGCGTCTCCTCGCGGAATTTTTCAGTTGAAATGCGGACAAGAGCATACAGCACGGCAAAAAGACCGGATAATAACCCTCTTTTGCGCGGTTTTAATCCAACGATCCACAGTACAACAAACAGCAGCAATCCCTCCGTTACCGCCTGGTACAGTTGAACGGGATGCCGGGGCTGCATGTCGACCTTGGGGAAAATCACCGCCCAGGGCACGCTAGTCGTTTTGCCCCATAATTCAGCATTGATAAAATTTCCAACACGGCCGAAGCCCAAACCGGGTGCGGCGGCTATGACCGCGCTGTCCAGCAGATTGACCAGAGAAACCTTCATTCTGCGGGCATACAGTACTAAAGCCAGAATTCCGCCGGCAAACCCGCCATGGCTTGACATGCCGCCCTGCCAGACTTTAATGATATCTATCGGATGCGTCAGATAGAAGACCGGCTCGTATAAAAGACAAGCGCCGATTCTGCCCCCGACTAAAGCCCCCAGAAAGGCGAAAAACAGCATGTCCTGCACCGCCTGAGTGGACGGCAGATCGAGCAATCCCCGCTTTTGCCGGTACTGCAGTATCAACATCGCCGCGAAAAATCCCAATATGTACATCAGCCCATACCAGCGCACCGGCAACGGTCCAATCGATATCAGGATCGGGTTCAGGTTGTGAATCCAGAATGTGTTTGTCATAATGTCCGTTGTGTCTGAAATCAGCGGAACGTGCCGCTCGCGCTATCAGGTCAGGTTATATTTTTCAATTTTGCGGTACAGCGTTTTTACCCCGATATTCAAGGCCCGGGCTGCCTGGGTGCGATTACCGTTATATTTTTCCAAGGCCTGTTCTATGGCCATTTTTTCAATTTCATCCATTGTGACATCCGGTAACCGCGTTTCAATGACGGGCTCCTGAACAGTCGCCGCCGCCGCTGGTTCCGATGGCACAGCCGCCTTTTCGTAACTGAGCATTTCCGGCGGCAGGTACTGAATGTCGATCGCTTTGCCCTCCGGTACCATTACGCACGCGCGCTCGATGGCGTTCTGCATCTGCCGGATATTCCCCGGCCAGGAGTACCGCACCAGGGTATCCAGCGCCCCGGGAGTAATACCGTTTATAGTTTTGTTTAAATTGCGTGAAAACGCGCGCAGAAAAAAATCCGCCAGCAGCGGCACATCTTCCGCGCGCTCCTTTAAAGGCGGCAACTGTATCGTAAACACGCTTACCCGGTAAAATAAATCTTCGCGAAAACTGCCCGCCTTGATCCGTTCGGCCAGGTTCGCGTTCGTTGATACAACCACTCTGACATCCAGTTTTAACGTTTCACTGCCGCCAACCCGTTCAAACTCCTGTTCCTGCAGCACCCGCAGCAGCTTGGCCTGCAAGGATTGGTCCATTTCAGATATTTCATCCAGCAGAATAGTGCCGCCGTCCGCTAATTCAAACTTGCCCTTGCGCTGTTTTACGGCCCCCGTAAACGAGCCTTTCTCATGCCCGAATATTTCGCTTTCAAGCAGGTTTTCCGGTATCGCGGCGCAGTTGATTTTTATAAATGGTTTGGCGGACCGCCGGCTGTGCTGGTGAATCGCGTTCGCCACCAGTTCCTTGCCCGTCCCGCTTTCGCCTAAAATACAAACCGTTGTGTCGGTCGGCGCCACTTGCCGGATTTGCTGAAAAACGGTCTGCATTGGTTTAGTCCTGCCTATCATCCCGCTGAAATCATACGTCTGTTCAACCCGTTCCCGCAGGTTCTCGTTTTCCTGCGACAGGCTGCGCATCTGCAGCGCCCGCTCAGTCAACGCGAACAAATGATGAATATTCAGCGGTTTGCTGATAAAATCAAATGCCCCGAGCTTCATCGCTGCTACCGCGTTGTCCACTGAACCATAGGCAGTCATCAGGATAACCGGACACACCGCCGCCGCCCGTTCCAGCAACTGCATGCCGTCTACTCCCGGAAGAACAAGATCGGTTATAACCAGGTCCAGCGATTGCTGTTCGATAATCGCAAGCGCCTGCGTTCC
>CAZCLS010000268.1:4146-6129 GCA_964499565.1 uncultured bacterium | reverse complement strand
CTCAACGCTTCAAACGTGCACCAGGCCTGCCGCGGCCAGAACGGAAACTCTCCCGTTTCACGCAGTTGCCGTCCATTGCGCTCATTGAACGTTCCCCGCGCCGTCAGAAACTGACCCCAGAACCCGAAATGCCATTTGACATCCTTGATTTCCGGTCCCAGGTTGTTCCGCCATTCATCCGGAAAATACTCAGACCACCTGCTGTAGGAATTCAACCATGTGTTTGTTCCAAGCTCATACACATCGAATTCCGCCGCGCTCCGCGTCATCAGATCGCGCAAGCAACCCGGAACATACCCGGGATCATCAAATATCGAGCACGGCATGAGCGGATTGGCGATATGAAACCAGACCCGGTGAGGCCACTGCTTGTACGGCGGATCATATTTCAGACAACCGCATTGATAATCCAGCACATACGGCCGCTCCTCAAAATCCCGCACCACCCGCGCCTCAATCTGCGGTCTGCAGATCTCGAATCCTTCCCGCTCAAACCTTTCCACACTGACATCATCATGCCACTCATCATACAGCCGCGTCAGCGACCACTCCAACTCCAGCCAGCGCGGATCATCAAAATGCAGCGTAACAGGATTCATGGTCTCATCATTGATATCGGTCTTGCGATAGATATCCACCCGTTCTCTGAGCACAAACGAACATTCTTCATCAGGATGTTTCCGAAGCCAGTGCCACACAAACCACAATTTCAGCTTCACCATCTCAAACAAATACGCCCGATGCTCCCCCACCGTTTTCGGGGTCAGGCATTGAATATTTACTTTTTCACCATCATGTTTCACTCTTTCCACCTCTTAATCCTCTTAATCCCCTTAAACCTATTCTACCCATTCTACTCCGTATACTCCCTGTACAACTCCTCCCCCCACTCAGCCGCATCCATCGGATCATCAGTCTTGCCCTCCTGCTTTAACCAGACTCGCATGGGTGTTATACCGCGATTGGCATTGGCAAAAAACGGGATTGCGGTGAAGTCAGTTTCATGCGCCTTTCCGCGCAGAACAGCAATCCCGTTCATCAGGTCCGGACAATATTCACTAGTTAATTCAGGTTCAGCCGGAAGAGTAATTTCACTGATTCCTCCCGCGTCAATTCCTTCAACACAATACAAAACAGGGCCGCGCTGCAAAGCGACTTTTCCACGGTCAGCTTCAACCAGCGGGTGAGTAGTCATGCGAACAACCGGCATTGCCAGGTCCAGTTCAATGGTATCTCCGGCACGCCATTCACGGTTAACTACAATGTATCCATCCATGATTCCAGGCTTCTTGATTTCCAATCCATTCAGCGCAATCGTATATTCAGCACACCATACCGGCAGGCGCAGAAACAAAGGAAACGCGGCTGGTTTCTCAGGTTTAATTTTCAATGTAACCGTTCCATTCCAGGGATACTCTGTCTGCTGTATGATGGTCACTGAACCGGAAGTCAACGAAAATTTCCCTTCACTCGCGGCATACAGATTAACGGCAATCCCTTCGTCCCGGCCGCTGTAGATATACCGGGCTGCCCCTGCCAGCATCTTCACCAGCATAGGCGGACAGCAAGGGCACCAGTGCCACTCCCAGCGTTCATGTCCATCGGTTTCAAGCGGATTCTGATAAAAATATGATGTCCCTTTCAACGATACTCCCGCGGGAGCGGCATTATATAATACCCGCTCCAATTCATCCATGCAGGCGCCGCTGCCGCTTGCCCGGTACATTTCAAAATGAAAAAATCCCGCGGTTACTGCTGAACAGGTTTCCAGGTAGGCATCGTTCGGAAGAAAATAATCATCAGCATAACTTTCATACTTCTTGACCGGACCGACACCGCCGCTGATATGCATGCGGCGAGTAATAATATTCAACCAGATGCGCCGCGCGGTTTCAAAATAATCATGCCGTTTGTTCTGCATCGCCGCGTTCACCAGGCCGGTATACAACAGGTTCGCCCGCACGGCATGACCGACTGCCGTTT
>CAZCLS010000268.1:2521-4046 GCA_964499565.1 uncultured bacterium | reverse complement strand
GCTATACGCTGAATATACCCGTCAAGCCGACGGTCAAGTTCCTCATCATACTGAGCTGCAAGCAGGTCTGAAGCGCCTTGAATCGTTTCATAGATAAGCCCGTCAAACCAGGGAGCTCCGGCATGTTCTCCGCTTAAGCCAGCACCTACCCTGTCGAAATTATTAAACGCTCCGTCACGTTCAAACTTGTCGAAGATATCATTGACAGCAATCCGGGCTACATCAAAGCAGTTGTTACGCAGAAATCCCGACTGTACCGTCACCTGGCTGAAGGGCAGTTCCCGGATCGGTTGTTTGCGCATTTTCAGTGTCTTCCCTGTCTTTGTACTCATGTATACTTCCTGTTGATTCAATTAACAGCCCGGCTTGTTCTGCCGGGCTGTCTGCATTTACAGACACATGGTATGCCTGTGTCTCCTGTAGTACTCTTCAAATCTCAAAACACCTGGATTTCTGCTAAGTGGGCACTCTCGTTCGCCGTGTTTTTCGTTGTTATTACACCAATGTACTTCAGAGGTGTTTCCGCAAATGTGCTTTCATCTCCGGCGGCGGTCGCCTCTATCGGTTCCGCACTCTTATCAACAAGTACTTTCCAGGTAATGCCATCTTTTGAACCGATGACCTTATACGCGTAGCCGCGGCCGTCCGCGCAATAATAATATACCCGTGTCTTTGAAACCGGTTGAACACTGCCCAGATCGACAACGATCCATTGCGGATGCGGCGCCGCGGCAGCCCAGTATCCATCCGCATACTTCACTATTCCATCTACCGTGCGCCAGGGTCCGTAATGGTCCGACTCTGACCTGCTGGATAGAACCGGCCGGCCTAACGCCAGACTCTTTGCGGGCTTCTTGCCAAGTTTCTCGGGCGCCTGCCATCCCATCGCCTTGCTGAAGACAGTCAGTTCCCGCACTTCCGGCTTGGAACCGGGCACAAACTTCATTCTCACTTTCGCCGCTTTCACCGGCTCGAAAAATAATTCATATACGCCTTCATGATCCGGCAGAATTTCAGACCTTGTATCCGCTACGGTCGTCCAGGTTTTGCCGTCTACCGTCACTTCCGCAATCCCTTTCAGCGGAGGTGACCATGAACAGGATACCAGCGTTATGTGCTGCACATCCACCGTCTGCTGCAAATCAATTTCCAGTGTCGGGTTCGGGTCGTCATCCGCGCAACACCAAACCGGTGCTCTATCGTAATCAATGCCATCTGTTATTCGTTCAGGTTTTGACCACTGGTCACAACTCGATACCGTTACCGGCCGACCCTGAGATACGCCTTCACGTTCGGCAAGTTCTAAAGAACGAGCCAGGCGTTCCTGCTGGTTTTGAAATTTCGTTTCAGGGAATACAACCCACTGCTCCGCGTCAGGTTCGTTTTTGCGCCAGGCATCATAGCGGCGGCGATATTCCTTTTTCCAGTTTTCCAGAGCCGTATCAAAATCGCGGTACTCATCCTTGTCGCGCTCAAACACCAACTCAACTGTTTTGGCAGTAACCGGTATTTCAAGATCGCGCCC
>CAZCLS010000268.1:0-2421 GCA_964499565.1 uncultured bacterium | reverse complement strand
GTATGGTACAGAACGCCATACAAGTCCTTAACCACTAAGTCGTCCCGGCCGCGCAGCAGGTCGCAGTAGGTCGCTTTAATCGTATCGTAGTGATGCAGCGAATGCCAGCCCAGGCCGTGGAAGACCATAATATCTTCTTCCCACAATTCCCGCCGGATTTTTTCGGTTGTCATAGCGATCCAGGGATCGTCAGGCGGTAAGACAGCAGTCGGATATGACCCAATCAGGTTTCCCCAATTGGCGCCATTCGTGCCGGTATCCATGCCGGGAGGTATGTATCCATATTTTTTGACATTCCGTTCCAGCTGCGTCAGAAAATTCGTGCGATAGGTATCATGTTCCTTCTGAATTATCGCGGCCTCATTGGTATATCCCAGGTCGCGGGCCATCTGCGCTTCCTGGCGCATTGCCGCTATATTATAAAAATTGTGCCCGGTGTAATGCCCGTTGATGCCTTCGTTATCATACGGCCCGCACGGCGGCATTAAACCAAGCGGATCATCAGCTATCCGCTGCTTGGTAACATTGAAATTTTTCCAGAGTGTGTCCCATACATTCGATGCAAATTCCCGGTCGCCGGTCAATAAATACCACTTGGTAAGCGCAAAGGGTGTTACATTCTCAAAGTCACCGCCAAAGGTACCGTCATCATTCTGGGTTTTAGGGAAGTGATCCATCACACGCCGGGCTTCATCCTCCAGTCCCATATACCACCAGGCCAGGGCAAAGTAAGTCGCATCCCGGTGCCAGAAGCCGGTATGATACTGCAGCTCATTCACCCGTTGAACCCAATGGTTGGATGCCACCTGGTCGCGCGCGATAGCTACATTGGCGAGAGAAGTCCAGAACGTGTCATTAGCCTTTTCTTCCGGAATCTGTATGTCAACCGCCCGCGCGAACAGCGTGTGCCATTTGTCGATGACTTGTTTCAGATATTTGTCAAATCCTCCTCCGGTCTGTTTCGCTACAGCAGGTATATCCGCTTCAGCTACCGGGTCAAGCGGCACATACAGGTCGATGGTTTTGACTTCGTTTGGTTTCAGTTTGAATGACCACAGAACCGGACAGACCGGTGTAGTTTCAACTATATCATAATCAGCCGCGTCGAACGGCCCGGCGTACGGCTCTTCCAACGTGGCCATGATTTCCGCCTTTGGCGAGGCAGGCAGAAATAACAGTGCTTTGTCATTTTGCACTACTACATTGTTTGTCACCGCATATGACGAATGACGTATGAACGGATAATCTTCCCGGCTCTGAGAGCGATCGGTTATTCCCCGATAACGCACGGCAACGCCAAAATCAGCTGTTTCTGTTTTGTCGCCGGTGTTCCGGACTGTAACCCGTACAAACGCCCCCATCGGCCCCATCGGATGGCTATTCAGCGTGGCCGCGAACATCTTCCAGGTGTACGCTATCCCGCCTTCATCTATTGCATAGTTGATCACCGGCAGTGTGCCTTCGTCTAACGTGCGAATACGCTGGTGAGTCGGTGTGTGCTCCGGTCCGGTCATGAACACGATCTCCGCGCAACGTGTAAACAGGTAACCTTCACTAGTCACCATAAACCCGTTCTCGCCATCCATTACTCCCAGCTGGTCGGTCGGCCGGCTGAAATAACAGAACGGCTGGTCCGGAGGATCGATCGCCGGGTCGACCATCGGCCAGCCTGCATACGTTGTTATCGCACTAAAAATTGCTACTATTACCGTGCAGACCCAGAGCGCCATACATCTGGCCAGGCTTTCTCTTAAACGTGTTCCCATATGCGTACATCCATAGTTGATATTACATGTTTCTACATTTACTGCACCCATAATAGCATGCATCCACCATATTGTCCATGCCCTGCCGTGACACTGTTTTTGTGTTTTTGTGACCCGTAGCCCCTGGGATCTACGCATCCCGGGGCCTGTTTGCTCCCGGCCGCACAGCCGTCTTCCGCACGCTCCCACCCTACCCTGGCTTCGGAGAAGCCCGGGGCTACTCGGGCTCGCAACCCTTTGAACTTTAGCACGGGGTCACCGACCCCGGCTACATCAGGGCTTGTATGTTTCGGAATTATGATTTGTGACGGGTAATTGGCAGTCCGGAGGAACTGCCCTACTCCGCTCCCCCCTGCCCCGGCTTCGGAGAAGCCTGGGGCTACTCGGGCTCACAACCTTTTGAACTTTAGTGTGAAAGACCACCCTAATTCCGCGATAGACGTAGGTGCAGTAGATACAAGGCGTGAGATACGCGAGCGTATTTGTATACGCCAAGTGTCTCACAACGTGGTAGATGCTGTGCATACGGCTACCCGTCAGGGTGGGATGACATGCGGTCTTTTTACGTTCACCCATTTGGTGTTGATTTTTCTTCACGTCTAATCGCCGTTTTAAACATTCATCTGTCATCTCTTTTCGGTCTAAGATTGCGGTT
>CAZCLS010000267.1:0-6152 GCA_964499565.1 uncultured bacterium | reverse complement strand
ATTCCCCGTGTCTATATCGCGGCAACCCGGCAGAACGACGGTAAAACGACGGCCTGCATCGGATTGATGAGTATCCTGCGCACCCGTTTTAAACGGCTGGGATTCATCAAACCGGTCGGGCAGCGCTATGTAGAAGTCGAAGGTCACCGGATTGACGCGGATGCGTATCTTATGCGGGATGTGTATGGCTGTCCGGACTTGTTGAGCGATATGAGTCCGATCGCGGTGGACCGTAATTTTACGCGTCGTTATCTGAAAGAGCCTAATCCGGTGGAATTGAAGGAAGCGATTATATCACGCTTCACGCGGATTGCGGCGGACAATGATATTGTTGTGATCGAAGGCACCGGCCATGCCGGTGTCGGTTCGATTTTTGATCTTAACAATGCCCGTGTAGCGGCAATGCTGGATGCGCCGGTAATTCTGGTTGCCGGCGGAGGTATCGGCCGTCCGTTTGACGAAATTATGCTCAACCAGGCCCTGTTTGAAAAACACGGTGTGAAGATTGTCGGTGTTATTATCAATAAAGTGCGTGAACAGAAAATGGAGGAAGTGTCATCCTATCTGGAGCCGGCCCTGGCCCGGGTTAATCTGCCATTGTTAGGCGTGTTTCCCTATCGGCGTCGCCTGCAGGAACCGACGATCCGCCAGGTCATCGATACGGTAGGCGGGGAATTGCTGAATGGTGAGTCGCATTTGCGTAATTCAGTCAGTGATATAATAGTCGGAGCCATGACGCCGCACCGGGCGCTGACGTATTTTAAAGGCAACAGCCTGGTAGTAACACCGGGAGACCGGGACGACTTGATTTTGACGGCAATTTCGCTGGCTTCGACGACTCGCGCGCCCAGGGGGCACATGATAGCGGGGCTGGTTCTGACCGGAGGCGTTCGACCGCGCCGAAGTGTCATGAATGTTATCCGGCGCACGAATATCCCAGTTGTGCTTTCAAAGGATGATACGTATTATGTCACCTCACGGCTGCATGATATCATGGTGAAAATCAAACCGGAAGAGCATGAAAAAATACATCTGGTACAGAAAATATATTCGAAATATTGCAACATTAACCTGCTACTGAACCAATTATCATGAGCTGGGGTACCGCAACGGTCAGCGCCCGGGAACACCTGAGCGGAGACAATTACCGGATAGTTCTGCATGCGCCGGATATTGCCCGAACGGCTGTGCCGGGTCAGTTTGTAGAAGTGGCAACCGGCGGAGCTACGCTGCTGAATAAGCCTATCAGCATTGCCGCAGTCGGCCGCGCGGCCGGAACGATTTCACTGGTGTATAAAGTAGTTGGTCCCGGTACCAGAGCGATCAATGCCTATGCGGTTGGAGACCGGATCGGGCTGATCGGGCCATGCGGCACCGGTTTTACGCTGAACGAGCCGCGGGCTTGTATTGTCGGAGGAGGCATCGGCATTCCGCCGTTGCTCTTCTTAGCGGCTGAATATCATCAGCGGACTCATTTTACATGTGTTTTAGGCGCCCGCACGGCGGCTGACTTAGTATTATTGGACGAATTTGAGGAACTGACGGGAACGGCGCCTATGTGCGCGACTGATGACGGCAGCCGCGGCCATCACGGCCTGGTGGTTGATTGTCTGAAAGAAGCCTGGCAACAGGGACCGATAGCGGTGTATGCCTGTGGACCGGTAGCGATGTTGAAATGTATATCGGCATTGTGCGTAGAAGCCGGTGTGCCCTGTTTTGTGTGCCTGGAAGCCTATATGGGCTGCGGTATAGGAGTCTGTATGGGCTGTGTCATACCAACCGTCCGGGGGATGGAACGGGTATGTGCCGAAGGACCGGTTTTTGCCGGTGCGGATATTTTATGGGATGAGGTGCGATGAAGCCGGGAATTACAAAACCAGTGCGATTACCAGTCCGGATAGTTCGCGGCATCGGTGTCGCGGGTGCTATCATCTTTTTGATGGTAGCGCCGCTGTATTTCGGCTTGCCGGGAGGACCGGAAAGCGAGCATCTGTTATCGCAATACGATTCTACTCCCGCTATGCCGCAGGCGCAATCAGTGTTTGACGCGTTAGCGTCCGGGATCGTTTTTCTTACCTCGAATTCCTTTTCAACCGTCTATGCGCGTTACGCGTTGCTGGGCCTGGCTTTGTGCGCGCTTCTGGCAATGATTCTTGGCCATACTCCCGCCGTGAGTTCACGCAGTGTGATGTATGCCGCCCTGGGCTGGAGCATGGTAATGGTGGGCATGTTGTTTGCCGAGCAGAAACTGCCAATGGCCTGGAAACATCCGGATATGTGCGCCCATTTTCTGCTGTATGGCGTCTGGTATTTGATCGCGGCAGTATTTTTCGACAAAATGAGAGTGCGGCAGATCGGGCTGCTGCTGCTGATTGTCAGCGCGACGTTCGTGTGCTGGTGGGCGATCCAGCAGCACCTGGTCGGTTTGCAGGATATGCGCCAGATGTATGCCGGGATAAACGGGTTTGATACATTCACTCAGTATACCAACAGCATTGATTTTTCTACAATATCAAAAAAGACGGCGCTGGCTATAACCAAATTGTCCAGCGACCGGGTATTCGGAACGTTTGTCTATCCAAACGCCTTGGGCGGATTTTTATTGATAATCATCCCGGTTTGCATCGGATTGTATGCATCGCGACCGCTCGGAGCAGTGCGGCTGCTGTCGGCCGCGGTGCTGGTTCTGGCGATTGTGACGCTGATGCTGTCGAAATCGAAAGCGGCGATCGGCATAACAACCTTCTGCCTGTTAGTGCTGCTGTATTATGCCCGGCGCGCCAGAGCGCTGTCTAACTCGCTCTGGATTGTTTTCTCTCTGCTGGTTGCGGCTGTCTGCTGCGGCATGCTGGCCTGGGGATATGGTGGAGAACTGACCGGTCGTCTGCAGGCTACCGGCGGCGCCAGGCTGGATTACTGGCACGCGGCCCTGAAGATGATTCGCGACAATCCTGTGCGCGGCTACGGCTCGGGCGGATTTACACGCGGTTATCTGGCGTATTGCCGCCCCGGCGCGGAAGACACGCGCCTTGCGCACAATGCGTTTCTGAATATATGGACCGATTACGGGCTGCTGGGCTTTATCGGACTGGTCCTGGCGCTGGTGATGCCGCTGCTGGTTGCCTGGTACCGCACGGCGGCGGCGCGGCCCTTCAACTGGCTTTCCGCAGCCTGTTTCGCGGCATATCTGGGATTCGTTCTGCACTGCCTGGTTGATTTTGATTTCCATATCATCGGCATAGTCATCCCGGCCCTGACCGCGTTAGTGATCGCGCAGCTGCCGGTCGCGGATGCTGAAAATAAAAATGATTATTTAGGGATGTAGTGCACACCCTCAATATCACAAAAGTGCTCGTCCTGTGTCCAGAACTCAGCATTATAGCGCCGCGCTGTTGCATAGATTATACTGTCGGCAAGAGGCAGCTTCAAATTACAACTCAAACTAGCGGCTTCCAATGATAGTGAAACATCCAGGTCGACAACCGTACCCTGTTGCATAAGTGCGATGGCCTGCAGCGCGGCATGTTCATTACGTTGCTGCAGCACGCGCTTAAATACTTCAAAAATGGAAATCGTTGGTACAATGAGTGTTGCGGATTCAAGTAGGGCAGGAGCAAAGAAATCAGCATTAGGACCATCAGCGAAAAATTCGAGCCAGCCTGATGAGTCAACAACGTTCATAACCGGTCTTCCTCACGCGTGATCCGGGTATCAATACCGGAAAGGAAGCCGCGCGCGCTGCTCATGGATTTCACGGGAATGAGTTCAATGCGACTTTCATAGGAAACAACCTGTATTTTTTCACCAGGCATGATTCCCAATTGAACTCTGACGGTCTTAGGGATAACGATTTGATATTTTGGAGAAACGGTTACAATATTCATACGTTTATCATATCGATAAGGTTATAGTATTACTATATCATAATCGATCTAAAGATGCAAGTAAAAGACTAGTTAATACACTGTTACTCTTGTTTGTGGCGCGATGATCATTCAAGAGTATACTCGCCAACGTCAATATCACCGGTCCGGGCGGGAATTACGCTGGTACAGGTATTTGTAGATTGTAGTGCCTTTAAGGTGAATTCAACGGTGTCGGGCATGTTTTTAAAAACAAATCGCCCGTTTGTATCTGTCCACACACCTCTAAATGTATTTCTCCCAAGATACAAAAATACCTGGCAATCGTCAGCGGGCGTATTGTCCGGGAGGAAAACTGTACCTGTAATTGAACGACCCTTGTCTGAAATAATGATTTCACCCAGGTCAACATCTTCATTACGAACAACGACATTTGTTGAAAAATCATTATAGTCCGGGATCTCAAAAAGTAATGAAAAGGCGCCGGATCCAGCAGAGAGCAGGAACTCGCCATCCTGTAATGCGGTTGTCGTAAAATAACTGCTGCCAGGGATGCGCACAGTACCATTAAGTGGTTTGCCGGAACGATCGACCAGCCTACCGGTCAGCTTGAAGACATTATCTACGACGATGATAATATCATTGGTTGACGGTTTTACGCCGCTGAGCACAATATTCGTTATTAAAAGTACATCAATGGAAACATCATATTCCTGTTGCGGATCAAGGTAGTTAAACAGAAATTCGCCACAAGGTATAGTAGCTGATGAATGTATGTTCTTGATTTTCGCACCCACACGCAGCGGCTGACCGTCAGGCGTGATTACTTTTCCATGAATACTGGCGATATACTGCGTTGCTACGGTAATATGAACAAATGTCGTTTCGTCGGCTGTAATGGTTATATTGGTTGAACTGGGCGAACAAATTCCAGGGGTGCAGGTAAGGCGGTAGGTTCCTTCCTCGAGATAGTTGACATCCAATGAATCGGCTACGGTTTTGTAGAAATCAAAAGGTAATATAGGATTGGTATTATTAATTTTTCTAAGGTTGAGATGAGTGCTGCATACATCAATCGGGGCAGAAAAAATACAGTGTAACGACCCAAAATCCGGGATCGTAACATTCACATGATTTTCAATACCTGGTGTAACGGTAAAGTACGAGCTCTGACAAACCTTCTGATATGTGCGGGTTTGTAACGCTACGTAATATTTTTTACTATCGGGAGGTATAGCGTATGTTACATATTCACCCTCAGACAATTTTTTTATTTGACTAAGTTGTGTGCCGGACGTTCCGGTATACATCCAAAGATTATCCCATGAACAGGGTTTACCGGATGAGTCCCGGATATGGATGTAAACCGGGGAGGACTTGAATAGCGAAACGGTTACGCAGTTCTCGCACTGGTATGCTTTGAAATATATTTTTTCCTGCATGTAGTCAGGATGTGACACACTCGCCAAGACGGTATTGAAGCATTGAATAACAAAAGAGCCGGAACTGTCGGTATTCGTATACATGGTCTCTTTCGGCCCGGTGTTGTTGATGCCATACTTAATGGTTATTGAAGCATCAGGCACGGGGATGGCGGTTTCCACGTCAACAACAATACCGGTAATTGCGACACCGCTCCTGCCATATTTGAAGACGATATCAAGGAATTCAAGTGAATTTTTGCCTAATGTTACCTTGCGTTGTTCCGAAAGATGCCTGTCTGAGGAAAATGTAACTGTATAAAGACCAGGATTCAATAACTCGGACATATAGTCACCGGTATCATCTATACTCAGATGTATGGGCGTTTCTGTTTGGACAGTAAAATTGTTATTGTTGCGGGAAATTTGAACAGTGCGTTTTGCCAGTACATTAGTAACAGGATTATTCTCTGCATCAGTAAATCTTCCGACGATACGGCTGCCCTCATCCGGGATAATGATTTCAACCCAATTGGGAACTGATTCTGCATCAGTAAACGGTCCGGCATGCCCGGAAGGATACATATCCGGAGTACATGCAACGATAAAAGGTGTGTGTGATGGTATGCCTGCTATCGAAAAGGTGCCGTCAGCCAGAGTTCTTTTATGAGAGGCCGGTACCTTTATAAGGCCCTTTTTTAAAAAACTGCCGATATCATTGCGATTTTTTCTGGATGTGGCTTCAATCCAGACGCGTGCATTGGTGACCGGCTGCCGTGAATTTTTAAACAGAACGATACCATTTATTTTTGCAGGTGTTGGAATTACTAATGATACAATGATATCACCATTAGTCGGAATAAGGGTA